>DATNLP010000610.1:0-6137 GCA_035602795.1 Acidimicrobiales bacterium
CACACCCCCCGAGGACCCCGTGGCAAGTCGGCGAACCAAGAGGGCCTGGCCGCGCTCGGCCGCCAGATGCGCGGCGGCAGCGGTGAGCCAGGGAGCGTGGCCAACGAGGCGGGGCTCAAAAACCTCGGGGAGCGCGTCGACGCCGCCAACCATCGTCAGAAGAGCCGGGTCCGTCGCAGCGGAAAGCCGAAGTGGAGCACGCGCAAAAAGACCGCGGTCGCCATACTGACGGTGGTCGTCATCCTGGTCGCAGCCGTCGGTGGCGGTTACGGCTACCTGTGGTACCGCTACGACCAAATCAACAAGGTCCACATCGGCGACGAGGTGGCCGCCGCCAATGGTGCGCCCTTCACCACCCTCGTCATCGGCTCGGACTCCCGCGTCGGCATCACCGGAGCCGGAGTCCAGGCCTACGGGTCGCCCTCGGTGGTCACGGGACAGCGCAGCGACGTCGTGCAGCTGTGGCGGGTGACGCCGGCCACCAAGACGATCCAGGTCCTCTCCATCCCGCGCGACACGGTGGTCACCATGCTCCCGCCGGACGCCCAACAGTTCGGCACGTACAACCGCATCAACTCGTCGTACAACTCGGGCGCCAACCAGCTGGTCAAGACCATCACCGCCAACTTCGGAATTCAGATCAACCACGTGGTGCAGGTCGACTTCTCCGGCTTCCAGGCCGCGGTCAACGCGCTGGGCGGCATCTACCTGGACTTCCCCTACCCGGCCAAGGACTCGTACTCGGGCCTCGACATCACGACGCCCGGCTGCCAGCTGCTCAACGGCACCCAGGCCCTGGCCGTGGCGCGGGCCCGTCACTACGAGTACTACAGCGACGGCTACTGGCAGTACGACCCCACCAGTGACTTCGGGCGCATCGATCGCCAGGACGTGTTCCTGCGCGCCCTGATCGCCGAGGCCAAGTCGAAGGTGAACCCGCTGACCGTCAACGCCTTCATCGGGTCGATCCACGAGGGCATCACCATCGACGACGGCTTCGGCTTCAACGAGCTGGTCGGGCTGGCGCTCGACTACCACTCGTTCAATCCGGGCGCGCTGCAGACGCAGACGCTGCCCACGGTAGCGACCAACGACTTCGGGGACCTGGGCGATGTGCTGACGGTCGATCAGCCGGCCGCCCAGCAGACGCTGGTCAACATCTTCGGCTCCAGCCTGATAGCGCCGACCAACCCGCCACCTGGTGCCAACGGCGTGCCCCAGGCGCCGCCCGCGGTCGCGCCGCCCACCCCTTCTTCGTCGTCGTCCAGCTCCGGCTCCACGGGTGCCGCCCCGGCGGCCACCACCACGACGACCGTCCCGCCGTCGTTCAACCCGGTTCCCTGCACCCCCAGCTGACGCCAGGGACCCCCGCGGCGGTGCGCGCCTGCGCCGCTTGGCGCGTTGAGGTAGGTGCTTCGCCCTGTCGATCGACCGGTTCTGAGTAGGAGTTCCTCATCACCTCCGACCCAAGCCAGTGCCGCCGGGCCTGTCCAAACCGACCGACCCGCCGCGCCGTCAGCTCGCCTCGGCGGCCACCTCGTCCAGCCCCTGGGCCAGCGCGTTCCAGCTCAAGGTGGCGCACTTGATGCGTACGGGGAACTTCACCACGCCCTGCAGCGCCGCCAGCTCGCCCAACGCCTCGAGGTTGACCGGCTCCGGATCGGCAGCCTCGTCCTCGTCGTCGAGCCCACCTCCTAGCCCCAGCCCCAGCCCGTCGCCGTCGGGCCCGAGGGTCGCCTCGTGGATCGACATCATCCCCTTGAAGGTGCCGATCAGCCGGCGCACCTCGGCCAGTTCCTTGCCCTTCACGGCGGCCGACATGAGCGAGGCCGAGGACTGGCTGATGGAGCAGCCCGAGCCACCGATCTTCAAGTCGGCCAGCTTGCCGTCCTCGACCAGCAGGCTCACCACCACTTCGTCGCCGCACAGGGGGTTGAACCCCTCCACACGGTGGGCCGGCGGCGACTCGAGCTCACCGCGGTTGCGGGGGGATCGGTAGTGGTCGAGGATGATCTCGCGATACAGCTCTTCGAGGTCGGCCATTAGCCGAACAATCTACCGGCTTCCACCAATCCCTCGATCAGAACCTCGATGTCGTGCTCGTCGCTGAACAAGGACAACGAAGCCCGGGCCGTCGCCTGCACCCCCAGGCGCCGCATCAGCGGTTTGGCACAGTGGTGGCCCGGCCGCACGCACACGCCGAACTGGTCGAGCACCTGGGCCAGGTCGTGCGCGTGCACGTCCCGATAGGCGAGCGAGATCACGCCGCCGCGGTCGACACCGGCCGGAGGGCCGAAGATCCGGACGTCGGGACCCAGCTTCTCGTCCAGCCGGGCCAGGGCATGCTCCGTCAGGGCCAGCTCGTGGGCCCGGATGCGGTCCATGCCGACCTCGCCCAAGTACCCGATGGCCGCCATCAGGCCGATCGCCTCGGCGATCGGCGGTGTGCCCGCCTCGAAGCGGGCCGGGGGCGGTGCCGGGCGGAACGAGTCGAGCTTCACATCCAAAATCATGCCGCCGCCCCCCAGGAACGGCGCCATCTCCTCCAACAGCGAGGCCAGCCCCCACAGGACGCCGATGCCGGTCGGTCCCATCATCTTGTGGCCCGAGAATGCGATGAAGTCCACGCCGAGCTCCTCGACGGACACCGGTGCGTGCGGCACCAGCTGCGCGCCGTCGGCCACCACCAGCGCGCCGGCGGCGTGCGCCGAGTCAGCGATCACCCGCACCGGGTTGATCGTCCCCAGCACGTTCGACATGCACGACACCCCGACCACCTTCACGCCGTCGACCAGCCGGTCCAGGTCGTCGAGCACCAGGCGCCCGTCGTCGTCGATCGGGATGTAGCGCAGGTCCAGGCCGCCCAGCTCCTCGGACAGGATCATCCACGGCACGATGTTGGCGTGATGCTCCATCTCGGTCAGCAGCACGGCGTCCCCCGCCCGCAGGTTGGCCCGGCCCCAGGAGTGCGCCACCAGGTTCAGCGACTCCGTCGTGTTCTTGGTGAACACCACCTCCCGGGCCGCATCCCGCGCCCCGATGAAGCGCCCGGCCACCAGCCGGGCCCGCTCGTACAGGGCCGTCGACTCCTCGGCGGTGGCGTACACGCCGCGGTGCACGTTGGCGTGCGTCGTCTCGTAGTAGCGCGTCATGGCGTTGATCACCGCGTGCGGCTGGAGTGCGGAGGAGGCCGAGTCCAGGTAGACGATGGGCCGCCCGTTCACGTTGCGCGCCAGCAGGGGGAAGTCCTTGCGCAGCGCCTCGGTGTTGAGCGGGGCGGGGGCCGGGGCGGGTGCCGTTCCAGTCGTTCCAGTCGTTCCAGTCGTTCCAGCCGAAGAGTCCGCCGTCATCGCCACACCTCGTAGCCCGACTCTTCTACCTGCGCCGCCAGCTCCGGGCCGCCGCTGGCCGCCACGCGCCCGTCCACCAAAATGTGCACCACGTCGGGCACCAGCTCCTCGAGCAGGCGCTCGTAATGGGTGATGGCGAGCACGCCGAGTTCGGGTTGCGCCTCGCGCACCGCCCGCACGCCGCGCCCCACCACGCGCAGCGCGTCGATGTCCAAGCCCGAGTCGGTCTCGTCCAGCACGGCAACGAGCGGCTCGAGGAGCGCCATCTGCAAGATCTCGTTGCGCTTCTTCTCTCCGCCCGAGAACCCCTGGTTCAGGTGCCGGCTGGCGAAGGACGTGTCCATGCCGAGGCGCTCCATCCACTCGGTCATCAGCACCCGCACCTCGAGCACCGACACGTCGTCGCCCTTGCGCGCCGACATGGCCTGGCGCAGGAACTGCGTCACCGACACGCCCTCGATGGTCTCGGGGTACTGGAAGGCCAGGAAGAGGCCCGCCTTGGCCCGCACGTCGGTCGCCCATCCCGTCACGTCCTCGCCGTTCAGGCGGATCGACCCCCGCGTCACGGTGTAGGCCGGGTGCCCCAGCAGCGCTCCGGCCAGCGTCGACTTGCCCGCCCCGTTGGGCCCCATCAGCGCGTGCACCTCGCCGGCGCCGACGGTCAGGTCGACGCCGCGCAGGATGGCGCCGTCCTCGGCGGACACGTGCAGGTCCGAGATCTCGAGCAGCGGCGGGGACGTTGCCATGTCCTAAAGCTTATCTTTTTGGTCAGGTTTTCCGGGCGGTCCGCCGCCCCCGCCCGCCGTACCCCTCCTGGCGGTCCTCACCCGGCGGCCCTCACCAGCCCCGGTCGACCCATTCCTGCAGGTGCGGGGACTCGTCCCCCACCGTGGTGGCGACCCCGTGACCAGGGAGGACCTTGGTGTCGGGGCTGAACTTGGCGAAGATGCGCCGGTCGATGGACTCGATGATGGCGCCGAAGTCGCCCCCCTCGAACGAGGTATTGCCCGGCCCGCCCGGAAAGAGTGTGTCGCCGGTGAAGAGCAGGTTCGTGCCCTCGACGGCGAAGCAGATGGAGCCGCGGGTATGGCCCGGCGTGGTCAGCGTGCGCAGGCGCAGGTCGCCCACCGAGAGCGTCTCGTCGTCCTCCAAAATGAGGTCGTAACTGGGCAACATGCCCGCGTCGGCGCTGGTCACGGCCACGGAGATGCCGGCGTCTCTTACGGCCGGCACGGCCTGGATGTGGTCCCAGTGCCCGTGCGTCTCGACCACCTGGTTCACCCCCAGGTCCCGGCAGATCGGCAACAGCGCCTCGTGCTCGTTGGCGGCGTCGATCAGCATGGCGTCGCCCGTGCGCCGGCAACGCAAGATGTACACGTTGTTGTCCATCGGCCCGACGACGATCCGGTGGACCTCGGCCCGGGCGTCGCTCCAGATCTGCTCCAGCTGTCCCATGTCCCCAGCGTGGCACAGCCGCCGGCGTCTGGTCGTCAGAGCCCCCGGAGTGGTAGACACCTGCCTGAGAAGCGAGAACACCACCGGCGGGGCTGCCGGGGGGAGAGGCAGAGGAGCCCTGGGATGAATTTCGCCTTCAGTAACGAGCAGGAGGAGCTGCGCGCCTCGGTCCGCCGGTTCCTGGCCGAGAAGTCGCCCGAGACCGAGGTGCGCCGGCTCATGGACACCACCGAGGGCTACGACCCGGCGGTGTGGAGCCAAATGGCCGACCAGCTAGGGCTGCAGTCGCTCACCATCCCCGAGGAGTTCGGGGGCTCTGGGTTCACCTATGTCGAGCTGCTGGTCGTGCTCGAGGAGATGGGGGCGGCCCTGTTGTGCGCCCCGTTCTTCTCCTCGGTGGCGCTGGCGGCCAACGCGCTGCTCACCTCCGGCGACGACGAGGCCAAGAAGAGCTACCTGCCGGGGATCGCCTCGGGCGAGACCATCGCCACCTTGGCCATCACCGAGGACAACGGCAAGTGGGACTTCAGTGGCATCGAGTTGGCGGCCACGCAGAAGGGCGACGGCTGGGTGCTCAACGGCCACAAGATGTTCGTGATCGACGGGCACATCGCCAATCTCATCGTCGTGGCCGCCCGCACCTCGAAGGGTGTGACCCTCTTCGCGGTCCAAGGGGACGCCGCCGGCCTCACCCGCACTCCGCTGCCGACCATGGACCAGACGCGCAAGCAAGCGCGGCTCGAGTTCGCGGACGTGCCGGCCGCGCTCATCGGAACCGAGGGTGGCGCCGAGGCCGGGCTGTCCAAGACGCTCGACCTGGCCGCCGTGGCGCTGGCGGCGGAGCAGGTGGGTGGCGCGCAGCGCGTGCTCGATGCCTCGGTTGAGTACGCCAAGACGCGCATCCAATTCGGGCGGCCGATCGGCAGCTTCCAGGCCATCAAGCACAAGTGCGCCGACATGCTGCTCGAGGTCGAGTCGGCCAAGTCCGCGGCGTATTACGCCGCCTGGGCGGCCGCCGAGGACTCCGACGAGCTCCCGGTCGTGGCCAGCCTGGCCAAGTCCTACTGCTCAGAGGCCTACTTCCACTCTGCGGCGGAGAACATCCAGATCCACGGCGGGATCGGCTTCACCTGGGAGCACCCCGCACACTTGTACTTCAAGCGGGCCAAGTCGTCCGAGCTGCTCCTGGGCGATCCGTCCTACCACCGCGAGCTCCTGGCGCAGCGCATAGGGATCTGAGGTGCCGGGGCCATTCCGGCTCCGTCCCGGGCCCGCAGGGGACCTGTCGTCCTACGCGAGTGCCACCAGCCCCGGTGCACCCGTCCGCGGGCA
>DATNLP010000519.1:0-2709 GCA_035602795.1 Acidimicrobiales bacterium
GTGGGCAGCCTGACCCCAACGAGCTTGGCTGGCCACTCCCGGCTAGCTGGTACGAGGCCGGCCAAAGAAAGACCGCAGCATCGGCTCATAGTGTTCGAGCGGCGGCGTGGCGTACGCGGGATCGAAGGAAGGCATGTCGTAACAGCGCACGAACTCCTCAGTGAGCTCATAGTGCTCGTGGCCCCTGAACTCGTCGCGGGCGTCTCGGTCCCCACCTACGTAGTGCCAGAAGTAGTAGCCCTGAAAGACGCCGTGCTCAAGCACCATGAAGTGGTAGGCCTCGCTCACCCACGGCTTGAGAATGGCAGCCGCAATGTCGGCGTGATTGAGCGGTCCGAGCACGTCACCCACATCGTGCAGAAGGGCGCATACGAGATATGCGTCGTCGCGGCCGTCCGCCTCGGCGCGATGAGTCGTCTGCAAGCTGTGGGTCAGGCGGTCGACGGCGAAGCCACCGTGCTCGTTGTCGAGCAGGCGCAGTTGAGCCAGCAGCCGATCGGGCAGCGCGCTCAGGTCCTTGTCCTCCATTGCTGCCATGGCGGCCCACTCCTCGGCGGTGGACTCGTCCATCCGGGTGAAGTGCGCTCGGTACGGGGTTGTCGCGGACGTCATACCCTGATTCTATTGTCGTCGTCACTCGGAGCGCCGCAGCCAAGTGGGAAGGAATGCGGCATTCACTGGAGGAGGAATAGATCAGCCGCCAAACGGCATGCACTGCGAGCGACCGTGTGCCCCAGTTCGCGGGACTTGAGCGCGGGGACTCCAGGCATATATGGGGTTAGTGAATGTCATCATTTCCGGCCTTCAACCATTACGCCTTGACAGTCTCCAATCTCCAACGAAGCATCGAGCGGTACGAGCGCCTCTTCGAGTCGCCGCCTGTTTCGGTCATCGACGAGGACAATTATCGAGCGGCGATCTGGTTTGAGCCGATGTTCGCAATCCACGAAAATCAGCCTCAGCTTGAGGGCAACGTGTTCGATGAATTTCAAATCGGACTCGACCACATCGTATTTGGTTTCGCTAGTCGAGAAGAGCTCGAACCCCGGCCGACACGACTCGATGCCTTGGGTATCGAGCACGGTGAGATCTTGGATCGATCATACGGGGCCGGTCTCGCATTTCGGGACGCGGACAACATTCAGCTCGAGTTCTTTCTGCGGATGGGTTCATAGGTTGCCGAGTAGCCCAGTTCGCTGCCGGACTGGGGTGACACCCTCCGAACAACGGAGCTATCCGCGCGCCTGAAGTCGCTGGCGCGTTATGGGATATTCACCCCCACTCGTGTGGCGTTGCTCCTCAAGAGCGCGTCACGTTGTCAATGATGATCAGGAGCGCCCGATTGAGAGTCTGGCGCTCGTCGCTCGTCAGGCCGCTCAAGAGGCGTGCCTCCAACTCCCGGACCTGACTGCTCACGGCACTCCGTTTCCTGGTGCCAGTGCGGGTCAGGTACGCGTTGAGGATGCGGGAATTCGTGGGGTTCTGGCGACGTTCGACCAGGCCGGTCGACTCGAGCTGCTTGAGCACCTCATTCATGGATTGCGGGGTAACGAACGCCTGCCGGGCGAGGTCGGCATTAGCCAGGCCTGGCGTTTCGGCCAGGAAGGACAGGACGACATACTGGGGGATGCCGAGGCCGTGCGCGGAGACGATCTCCTCCAGGCAGACGTGAATGGCGGCTTGTGCTCGTTTGATGAGGTAGCCGGACATCTCCTCGGTCCTCGGTTCCGGCTCGTCAATGGCTCCCATCGGTTCCTTTACTTATCAGGTGACCTGATATAGTCTTTATCAGGTCACCTGATACTAACAAGGAGCGAACATGAAGACCATCGGACCAAGCTTCATCGCCCTACAGGTGAGTGACCTCGAGACTTCGGCCCGCTTCTACACCGAGGAGTTGGGACTCGATCGCGTGGCACAGAGCCCACCTGGGGCGGTCGTGTTTGCCACGACACCTATCCCGTTCGCCCTCCGTGTGCCCTCAGTGGACCTCTCGAAAGTCGAGCACCTGGGCTGGGGCGTCGCACTCTGGCTGAAGGCGGACGATCCAAGCGCCCTTCACGCCAAGCTGGCCGAGGCCGGCGTCGCCATCGTTACGCCCCCCTTCGAGGGTCCGTTCGGACTGACCTTCGCCTTCGAGGATCCCGATGGCTACATCATCACGATCCATGGCTGATCGGTTCGGCGGTATCTCGCTTGCGGATGGGGGAGCGTTTGAGGTCGGGTACACAGGTCCGTTCTCCTTGGCGGCGAGCATCCGATTCCTCGAGGGCTTCACCCCTGCCGTGTACGAAGGCTCACCTCCGAACCGCCTTGATCTCGCCTTCTGTGCCGGACCGCTGTGGCACCCCGTCGCCATCAGAGTGGCAGAACGAGCCGGAAAGGTGATCGGGTCGTTCGTAGGAGATGTCAGTCCCGAGGCTGTTGCATCCAACGTCGCTCGTATTCTCTCGCTCGACGTCGATGCACGGGAGTTCCCAGACGTCGGACAGCGAGACGACGTTGTGGCGGGACTCCAATCGAAGCACCCGGGTCTGCGCCCAGTCTGCTTCTGGACCCCGTATGAGGCAGCTTGTTGGGCAGTCATCGGACACCGGATCCGCATGATCCAGGCCGCCACCGTCAAGGCCCAGATGGCACAGCAGCTCGGTCACGCGATTGCGCTCGCTGGAACAACGCTGTTCTCCTTTCCGTCCCCGCAGCGACTGG
>DATNLP010000522.1:0-15888 GCA_035602795.1 Acidimicrobiales bacterium
GTCCATGTGCCGTGGCACGTAGAGGATGCCCGGCACCCCACCGAGCTTCGCCTGGTGGCTGGCGACGTCCAGGGAGCGGACGACGGGGGGCATGATGACCTGGCACACCTCGTCGAGGAACTCCTCGACGGAGCGGAACTCCGGGATGGGTAGGGACGACGTGTAGCCCATGAACGCACGGATGAATTCCCGGGTGACCGTCGTGCTCAGGTTCGACAGCGCCGTGGAGTCCCCCCGCAGTGGGCGCTGGAACGGCACGCGCGCCATGGCCACAGCGGACTGCTGGGCCAGCAGCAGCACATCGAGCGCGGCGATGGGCAGCGGTGCCGTCTTCACCTCGGGGCGCTTGCCCATGACCATGCCGGTCTACCTCCGTGGGGTTCGTTGGTCGCTTGGTCGCTTGGTCGTACGGTCAAACAGGCTAAGCCGTCGGCAGTGCTGGTTGCACCGTAGTACCACCCGTGGCGATCCCCTCCAGCAGGTCGGCCAGTGCGGCCGGCGCCGCCAGCATCACGTCGTGGCCGCAAGGCAGCTCGTGCGTCTCCCACCCCTCGGCCACGGCGGCATCGTAGAAGCGGCGAAGACTCGGAAGCGGCGGGTCGGTGTGCGCGATATAGGCCTTGGGGAGCCCGGCCAGCGGCGCCGGGTCGAACTCGGTCGGCTCCGTCTGGCAGCGGAAGGGGAAGTCCGTCAGGCGCGGCCCGACCCACGCCTGCAGCGCCTCGTCCCGGATGCCCCACTGCTCGAGGAACGCGTCGGTGGCCGGCAGGTACCAACCCTCACCCTCCTGGGCCACTTGCGTCCGGTAGCGCTCGGCCGTCTCTGGCGGTTCCACGTCGAGCAGGCTCTGGCCGGGTGCCGTCACGAATGCCGCCAGATACACCACCGAAGCCAGCCGTTCGCCTACCTGCTCGGCCAGCGGGCCCGCCAGGACGCCGGCGTAGCTGTGCAGGACCAGGTGCACCTCGTGCAGGTCCTCGAACCACAGCAGCTCGGCGACGTCGTCGACGTGAGTGGTCACGCCGAGATCCGGCCTCAGGTCGGCGCGGCGGTCTCCCTGGCCGGTGAGCGTGGGTGTGTGCACGTCGTGACCGTGTGCCGCCAACCGCGCCCGCACGTCACGCCAGCACCAGCCGCCATGCATGGCCCCGTGGACGAGGACGAACGTGGACACTCCGACTCCTCCCAGGCTCGACGATCCCGAGCCCGGAACACTACGGACGGCGTCAGGCGATGGCCAGGGCCAGCGTCTCGCGCAGGGCCCGGTACCCGGCCGAGGTTCGGTGGACGAACTCCTCGTCGCGCTCCACCACCCCCCGCTCGAGCCAGGTCAGCACCGCCTCGACCAGCCAGGAGAACAACACCTCAGCCCTCCAGGCATCGAGCACCTCGTCCCCGGTGTCGAGCTCGCTCAGCTGGCGCACGACGTCCACCGACACGGAGCGGATGTCGGCGGCATAGGCGGCGAACTGGGGCTCGCGGGCGGCGTGGCGCCACAGCAGGGTGAACGCGGCCGGGTCCTCCCGGGCCACCGTCAGCAGCGTGCGCGGACCGAGTCCCTCCCGGGTGGGCAGGGCCAGCTCGCGGCGCAGCTCTTCGCCGAGCTGGTCGAAGACCTGTTGGAGGATGCATCGGTAGAGCTCCTCCTTCGACTCGAAGTGCCGGTAGACGATGAGCTTGGTCACCCCGCACTGGGACGCCACGTCGTCCATGGACGTCGGTGCGAACCCCGCCGCGGCGAACGCCCGCGCCGCGCCGTGGAGGATGGAGACCCGTCGCTCGGCGCGGGGAAGCAGTTTGCCTTCGGTCTGTATACGTGGCAGTGTACACCTGTTAGTTCACACCCAGCATTGACCAACAACGAGCACCCGACCACCAACCACCACGACAGGGGAGGGACCAGGCCATGGGCACGGCACAGGTGGAGTTCACCGAGGCGGAGCTCCTCAGCAACCTCGCCGTCGCGGAGCCGCTCATCGCCGGCGGCGTCCATTGCCACGGCGGCTTCGACGACCAAGGCACGTACGTCTCGCCGCGCACCAAGTTCCGCGCCCCGGCCATCGCGGCCTGGGGCGAACAGAACTGCGAGCGCTTCGAGACCGAGCTGATCGACGTCCCGCTCGAGCGCTGGCAGCGCTCGTTCCCCAACGTCGCACAGGCGCGCTACCTCATCGCCGCCGGCGTGCCCGAGCCGCTCATGGCCACGCTGACCCGCATCGGCACGGTCGAGGGCTACGGCGCCAACATCAGGCTGCTCAAGCCGAAGGACCTGCAGCGTCACTTCGTCGAAGACGTGCGCGGCACGGCGATCGACCACCTCGGCGCCGGGCTGTTCGAGGCCCACGGACGCGACGAGGCGGGTTGGGACGAGGAGGCGGGCCACCGCGACATGTGGTTCGCCGCCCGGGACATCGCCTTCGAGCGTCCCACCGAAGAGCTGAACATCGAGGCCATGCTGGCCCGCATGGGCTTCGGCCCCGGCCGGCCGGGCGCCGGCAGCGCCGGGGCAACCCGCCTGCTCCCCGACGACGTCGCGCCCGACCTCGAGATGATGGTCACGCTCATGGTGCGCGTCCTCTTCATCGAGATCTCCGCCTTCCACACCTTCGCCTGGGCCGAGGAATGGATGTCCGACACCGAGCTCGTGGCCGGAGACGGCGAAGCGGCCAAGCTCGTCACCTACATCCGGGCCGACGAGACGCCCCACGTCGGCTACCTGCGCACCGCCCTCTCCGAGATGCGGGACCGCACCTGGCTCGGCGACACCGGTCGCCGGCACGCCGGCAAGGACATGATCGGGCGCATCTGGGACCCCCTCCTGGCGCACAGCCTGGGGCCCGCCCGAGAGGAGGGTCGGCGCGCCACGCGGGGTGAAGTCGAACACTGGTGCGCGACGCACCACAACGGCCAAGACGTCCTGGCCGAGTTCGACGCGCTCGCCGACGCGGACGCCGCCACAGCCGCCGACGCCGCCGCCCCGACGACCTCGTCATGAAGTTCGGCGTCTTCTACGAGCACCAGCTGCCCCGCCCCTGGCAGGAGGACAGCGAGTACCGCATCTTGCAGGACGCGCTCGAGCAGGTCGAGCTGGCCGACCGCCTCGGCTTCGACGTCGTATGGGAGGTCGAGCATCACTTCCTGGAGGAGTACAGCCACTCCTCCGCGCCCGAGGTGTTCCTCGGCGCCGCCAGCCAGCGCACGACCAACATCCGCCTCGGCCACGGCATCATCCAGACCGCACCCGGCTACAACCATCCCGCCCGCACCGCCGAGCGCGTCGCCACGCTCGACCTCATCAGCGGCGGCCGGGTCGAGTTCGGCTCGGGCGAGTCGGGCTCGGAGGCCGAGCTCGGCGGCTTCCAGGTCGACCCCGTCACCAAGCGGGAGGCCTGGCTCGAAGGCCTCCAGGTCGCCCTCCGCTGCATGACCGAGACACCCTTCACGGGCGTCGACGGCCGCTACGTGCGCATGCCGCCGCGCAACGTCGTGCCCAAGCCCATGCAGAAGCCGCACCCGCCCCTCTGGGTCGCCTGCTCCCGCCGCGACACCATCCTCCTCGCCGCGCAGAAGGGCATCGGCGCCCTCACCTTCGCCTTCATCGATCCCGAGGAGGCGGTCAAGTGGGTGGGGGACTACGAGCGCACGCTGGCCACCGAATGCGTCCCGGTCGGCCTGGCCGTGAACCCCAACATCGCCTGCGTCACCCAGATGATGTGCCACCCCGACGAGGCGGTCGCCCTCGACCGTGGCCTCGAGGGCGGAAACTTCTTCGGCTACTCGCTCGGCCACTACTACATCTTCGGCGAGCACCGTCCGGGCGTCACCGACGTGTGGCACGAGTTCCTCGAGCGCCGGGGCGAGGTGGGTTACTCGCCCGAGGTCGAGGCCGCGCTGCGCCAGGAGCGCCTCGGGGCCAAGCTGGCCGCCGGCGATCGCACCGGCCTGCGGGGCGCCATGGGGACGCCGGACCAGGTGCGCGAGTTCCTCGAGCGCTTCGAGCAGGCCGGGGTCGACCAGGTCATCTTCGTCCTGCAGGCCGGCAAGAACCGCCACGAGCACATCTGCGAGTCGCTCGAGCTGTTCGGGCGCGAGGTGATGCCCGCCTTCAAGGACCGGGACGAGGCGCAGGTCAAGGCCAAGGCGCAGCGCCTGGCGCCGGCGGTCGACGAGGCCCTGGCCCGTAAGGCGGTGGCCGCCGAGTCGGATCCGCTACCACCCCTACCGGCGGACTTCACCTTTCCTGCCATGCCCCGCCGCTGGGCCGACGAGTCGGGTAGCGAAGAGATGAAGGAGTGGCTCGAGAACTTCGCCGAGAACCGGGCCAAGGGCATCCGCGAGGAGGACCTGGGCATCCTCGGCGGGGGCGGCTGACCTCGTCTAAGGCGTCGACAGCGTCTGGCTGCTCAACGTTGTCGGAGGATCTCGTCCAATTGGGCCACCGTGAGCGCCTGGCCGAGCGCCGGCGTCGGGTCGCCCGGCCGCAACCCGTCGAGGACCAGCTCGAGGAAGCGTGCCGACGGGGTCGATCGACCGGTGTCGCAGACGTCGGCGATGGCGCGTACCGACATGAGGGCCACGACGATGTCGGTCACCTGGATGTCGTGGCGCACAGTGCCGGCGCGGCGGCTACGGGACAGCATCTCCCCGAGCAGCGGCGCCAGCTCGTCGAGTCCCGTCCCCTTGGAACGCCAGGGCGGTGCGGCAATCGTGGCTCGCCAGCAGCTGGGCACGGCCACGCACCGCCGCACGAACTCGAACACTGCGTCTGCGGGCGCCACCTCGGCCAGCACCTCCTCGGCGATGGCCCGGTTGCGCTCCTTGGCCGCGTCGACCACGGCGTCGAAGAGGTCAGCCTTGGTCGGGAAGCGCCGGTAGAGCGTCCCGACGCCGACTTCGGCCCGCTCGGCGATGGTCTCCATGGAGGCGTCGTAGCCATGTTCGGCGAACACGTCCCGGGCGCCGACCAAAATGCGGGTCAGGTTGACCTCCGCGTCGCGCCGCAGCGTCCGCGCCCCCGTCATGCCCGTTCCTCCGGCACGTACGCCATTGCCCCCACGATGGCCTCGCCTTCGGCGGTGAGGGCCGGGTGTCGCTCACGTCGCACCACCGACGCCGCCGCTGCACGCGTGGGGATCAGGCACGCCGCCAGCGCCGCCACGAGCATCCCCGCCCCGCTGACGGCGAAGGCCAGGACGTACCCGCTCTCCTTCGGGTAGCCGTTCGACATGACCTGACTGATGACCAGGCTGGTCGCGATACCGCTCCCCAGTGCCGCCCCGATGTTCCGGACGTTGGTGTTCATTCCCGTCGCCACGCCGGTCTGATCGGCCGGCACCGAGTCGATAATGAGATTCGCCAAGGATGCGAACGCCGGCGCCAACCCCACGCCGAGTAGCCCCGACGCCAGATAGATCGTCCACGGCACGCTGTGGTCGACCACCAGCACCCCGTAGGAGGCGGCCGAGCAGAGCGAGCCGAAGATAAGCACGGCCCTCGACCCGACGCGCAACGCGAACCAGCCGGTGAACGGCGCCACCACGACCATGGCCAGAGCGAAGGGCAGCAGGTAGAGCCCGGACTGCGTGACCGAGGCCCCGAAGCCGTACCCGACCGAGGGCGGCGTCTCGGCGAACTGCGGGACCGTGATGAACATGGCGAACATCCCGAAGCCGTACAAGAGCGCAGCCAGGTTGGTCGCCCAGACGGCCCGGATCCTCATCACCTCCATGTCCACCAGTGGCGAGCGCGACCGCTTCTCGGACCACACCCACAGGCCGGCCAACGCCACGGTCGCCAGATAGAGCAGCACGACCGTCTGGCTGAGCCAGCCCCACGACGGCCCGTAAGAGATGGCGATGAGCCCCGTCACCAACCACCCCGACATCAGCAACGCCCCGATCCAGTTGATCCCGCTGGGCGCCCGCACGGGCGACTCGGGCACGAACAAGAACGTCGCCACCGTCGCACCGGCCGACATGAAGAGGGGGAACCAGAAGAGCCAGTGGTAATTCAGGTGCACCAAGATGGGCCCGGCGAGCACGATCCCGGCGCCCGCGCCGACGCCGAGGATGGCGGACATGAAGCCGATGGCGCCAGCGACCCGGGCCGCAGGGAACTCGTCGCGGATGATGCCGAAGGCGAGCGGGAAGATCGCTCCCCCCACCCCCTGGACCACACGCCCCACCAGGATCACGCTCAGGCTGTGGCCCAGGGCACTGATCAGCGTCCCGACCGAGAGGGTAATGAGCACGCCGACGATGACCTTCTCTTTGCCGATCGTGTCGCCCACCCGCCCGAGCACCGGCGTGGCGATGGCCGCACTCAGGAGATAGGCCGTGAGCAGCCACGACGCGGCGGACTCTGTCGTGTGCAGCGTGTGCTCGAGCTGCGGGATGGCCGGAATGATGAGGCACTGCAGCAGGCTGAAGGCCATGGCAGCCGTGGCCAGCACGACGAAGGTCACCCCGTAGTGCGTGCGGGTCTTGGCCACGCCACTTCCTACCAGAAGCGGAATGGGTGGTTCCACATCTGCGGGGGCGGGCGCTCATCGCCGCGGGGCTGTCAAACGGCGAGCTAGCCGAGCACCTCTACGTCGCCGAGACCACGCTCAAGACCCACATCAACCCCATTTTCGCCAAGACTCGCAGCCGGGACCGTGCCCAGGCCGCCGTCTACGCGCACCAGCACGGGCTGGTCGCCGCACCGGGCGAGTCGGGACCGGGAGCGGGAGCGTGAAGAGGGCCGGCTGGGGTAGAAGAAGACCATGACCACGCTCAGTGATCGACCAAAGACTGCACTTCTCGTTGTTGACGTGCAGAAGGGTGTCGTCGCAGAGTCCCACGAGCGCGACGCGGTCGTCGCCAACGTGGGGACTCTGGTCGAGCGAGCCCGGCGGGAGGCGGTCCCCGTCGTGTGGGTCCAGCATTCCGACGAGGGGCTCGAACGGGGGAGCGACGACTGGCGGATCGTGCCGGAGCTAGTTCCGGGCGAGGCCGAGCCTCTCATTGAGAAGAACTACGGCGACTCCTTCGACGACACCACCCTCGAGGACGTGCTCGCTGGCCTCGGCGTTGGGCGACTCGTGGTGTGTGGCGCCCAGACGGACGCGTGCATCCGCTCGACGTTGCACGGCGCGCTCGTCCGGGGCTACGACGCCACCCTGGTCTGCGACGCCCATACGACCGAAGATCACACGGCCTGGGGAGCGCCGCCCCCGGACCAGGTCATCGCCCACACGAACCTCTATTGGAAGTACCAAACGGCGCCGGGGCGTACGGCCGGGACGATCGAGACCAAGGACGTCAACTTCGCCGGCCCGACCTGAGGACGACGAAGTTGACGGCGGACGGCGGACGGCGGACGGCAGGCGGCGTGCACTGACGCACGCCGCCTCGCCACCCTCCGAGGTCAGACGCCCGGTCCCCAGAGCTTGAGCGTGTTGTCGCCATCGTCCACGAACAGCACGCCATGACCCCCGGGAGCGATGGCCAATCCGAACAAGTCGCCGCCGGCGTTCAGCGGGTCGATGGTCACGGTGTCGACCTGCGGGCCGTAGGGGTTCACCTCGACGGCGTTACCGTTCCCACCGTTGACGGTGATGAGGTCGCCGTTCGGCGCGATGGTCAGGCCGAGCGGAGCGTTCAAGGATCCGCCTGACGTCAACGTGAAGCCGCCGTACGGCACCGGAGAGGAACGGAAGGACGCGTCGGGCACGGCCGCGATCCGGTTGTTGATCGTATCGGCCACGTAGAGCACGTCGTTGTGGCCCAGTGCGTCACCCGTCGGGCCGAGGACGAGCGCCGACGAGTTGAGCTCTTCGGCGAATCCCGTCGCGATGGTGGTGGCGCTGAGGAGGACCGGCGGGCGACCGTACTGGTCTGTCACGTCGAGGCGGACGACGGTGCCTCCATGCACCTCGTTACCGTTGGCCGCCACCGTCCCGTTGAGGACGTTGGTGACGAACAGCTGGTCGACGTTGCCGTATTGGGCGGAGGCGAGGTCCCATGGTCCGTTGATGCCATAACCGGACCACGTCTCGATCGGCCGGCCGAAGCTGTCGAGGACGATCAGGCAGCCGGCCTCTGGGGTGCCATTGCCGGCGTCTGTCACCGGCAGGCTGCCGACGACCACGTCACCGTTGCCGAGCACGGTCAACGCCGTCGTGAGACCGACTCCACCGGGGCACGGACCAGGCAAGAAGTGTGGATCGATCTGCGAGAACAGGGTCTGCTGACCCCCGGGCGAGATCTGCACGATGGTGGTGCCGGTGCCCTGGAGGTTGGAGCGGGCGTTGAAGTTGCTGATCAGGGTGTCGCCGGCCACGAGGCGCCCCATGTTCTGCGGCACCACGACGATGCCGTAAGGGTTGACGTCCCCATTGGCCGGGACCGTCGAGGCGATCGTGGTGGCGGTGTCGAAGTGGGAGAGGAAGGGCGGCCCGAAGGCACCGGCCGGCCCGCTCGAAGCTACGGCGGCGAAGCCGGTGGCCGCCAGGAGGGTTCCGGCAAGGAGGCCCGGCCGCCACCCGAACTTCGATCTCCGTCGTCGGCCCGCCGATTCGACCGTGCTGCCAGGTGAGAACGAACGCTGACCTGCCATGACGACTCCCTTCAACGTGTTGTCGCGCGAGAGACGCCCTGGCCTCCCACACTCGGGAATACGAGCCAGCCGCCTTTTGGGATTGCGCCACGGACACGCCGTGGCGACTTGGTCGTACCGCTTGCCGGTGCCCTCGATGGACGGGGTGGGGTCGCCGGTGTTGGACGGGCACCGGCCGGGGGGCGCGGCGAGCAGGCGAAGTGGGCCAGGTAATCGCTACAGTCCGGTACCGATGCCTGACTATGACGCCATCGTGGTGGGGGCGGGCCACAACGGATTGACGGCGGCGGCGGTGATGGCGCGTGGCGGCATGCGCGTCCTCTGTCTCGAGAAGAACCATTTCATCGGCGGCATGGCCTCGACCACCGAACTGATACGGGGGTACCGCTTCGAGCTGGCGGGGTCCATCCAATTCCCGATCCCGAACGAGATCTTCGAGGACCTCGACCTGGGTTCCTGCCCGATTTACGAGCCGGCGGTCCAGTCGGCGAGCATCGGCGAAGATGACCAGCCGCCGATCTTGCTCTACTCGGACCCCGAGCGCCTGCTCGAGCACCTGGGCGAGACACTGGGGATCGAGGCCGTCCTCGGGATGGCGGAGGTGGCGGCGTGGGCCGAGGCGCCTGCCCGGGCCATCGGCCGCTTCGACGTGCGCAAGCCCCCGAAGTCACTCGACGAGATGTGGGCGTGCGCCACCAACGAGTCCGAGCGGGAGGCCATCCGCGTCGCCCTCTTCGGCAGTGTGATGGACGTCGTGGGCCACTTCTTGCCGGACAAGTCGAAGCACGCACCGATCCGCAGCATGCTCAGCTTCCTCGCCGTCAACTCGACGTTCCGGGGCCCGTGGTCGCCGGGCAGCGCGTTGTGCCTCGCCTTCGCCCTGGCTTCACCGGGCACCGCCACCATGTCCAAGGTGCGCGGCGGCCTGGGCACCATGGCCGAGCATCTGCTCGAGCTCTTCGAGGGGCACGGTGGTGAGTTGCGCCGCCACGCCAAGGTGTCCCGTATCGTCGTCGACGGTGGCGTCGTCCAGGGCGTGGAACTGGGTGACGGCACCGTGGCCACGGCCCCGGTCGTGGTGTCGAACCTCGATCCGACCGCGACCTTCACCCAGCTCATCGACGGGGAGTCGCTGCCCGACGCGTTCGCCCGGCGCGTGCGGGCGATCGATCATCGAGCGGCCTACTTCCAAGCACACTTCGCGCTGGACGGCCTTCCCGAGTACCGGGCTCCGTACGAGGATCTGAACGACAGCCAGCTCGGACGGAACGTCACCTTCTTCGGCACGGCCGAGCAGATGCAGCGCGACTTCGAGGGTTGCGTCAGAGGCGAGGTCCCCACCTCACCGTCCTTCAATTTGCAGATCCCCTCACTCGACGACCCCCGCCTCGCCCCGGCGGGAAAGCATGCGGCGAGCAGCTTCGCGTTCTACCTGCCCATCGGGGCCGATCGCGAGGCGCAGGCGAGGGTACGCGACGAGATGGCGGAGCGGATCGTGGCGAAGATCGCCGCCGTGGCGCCCAACTTCCCCGACCTGATCGACCGCCAGCTCAACTATCCCGCCTACACCTACGAGCTGATGTTCGGGTGCACCGGGGGGGATTTCTGCCACGGGCTGCTCCAGCCGGAGTTCATGGGACCTTTCCGGCCGGGACCGAAAGGGTGGCCCGACAACCCGATTCCGGTGGAGGGCCTCTACCTGTGCGGCGCCGGCTGTCATGGCGGGCCGGGGGTGACGTTCATCCCCGGCTACAACTGTGGCTACGCCGTGCTCGACGAGGCCGGGACGCGGTTGTAGCGCAGCTGGCGCTCCATGAAGGCCAGGAACAGGGCGATGGAGAAGGCCAGGCTGGTGAACAGGCTCACGACGAAGAAGATCCAGGCCCACTTCAAGCCGCGCCGACGTCCTTCGACGATCGTCCAGAGCGGCAAGAGGACCAGGTTCACGATGATGTAGTCCTGTGCCGCCGAGTCGGCCGCCCAGTTGGTGAACAGCAGCTTGGTGTAGTTCCAGTAATTGGCCCGATGCCCGTACAGGTGGGTGTAGCGGACGTTGAAGTACCACCCGAGGCCGAGAGAACAGACCCCCACGATGTAGTAGACCGCTTCGAGCGGCGAGACCTTTCCAGCCCCGGTTCGCCCGCCGCCGAAGAGATGCCGGTTAGCGACGAAGGCGACCGCCGTGCTCGCCAGGCCGAGGATGCCGAAGATCACCAGGGACGCCGTCATGCTTCTCCTCCGTTCGTCTCGGTGCGGGGTGCGACCACCCTACGGTCGCGGGACGAGGCGACCGGTGACGGTGCCGGTGTCGGGGGCCGTGACGGTGGTCGGGCCGGCGGCTTTGCGGTCAGAGCAGTTCCAGCACGCGCTCCGGCGGTCGGGCGACCACGGCGCGGCCTCCGACGACGAAGATAGGCCGCTCGAGGAGGATGGGGTGCGTGGTGATCGCACGGAGCAGGTCGTCGGGTGAGGCGTCGGAGAGTCCGAGCTCGGTGTATATCGGCTCCCCCGTCCTCATCATCAGGCGAGCATCATCGATTTCGAGCAGCTGCATGAGCCGCTCCAGATCGCTATGCGTCGGCGGGGTGTCGAGGTAGCGGATGATCTCGGACCGCACGCCTCGCTCGTCGAGCAGGGCTTGTGCCGTCCGGCACTTCGAACATGAGGGGTTGAAGTAGAGCTGCGACGCCACCCGGATCACCCTACGAGGCGGGGCCACTGCCCGTCCGGACTAATGGGGGTCGGGGGGCAGGGTGGAGGCGACCTGGGACCAGGTGAAGGTGAACGAACGCGCCGGTGCCTCCGCCACGGCGAGCGTGACCGCCATGGAGGTGCCGCCGGTGTCACCGCTATGGGTGTCGCCCGATGGGTCCAATGCGGCTCCCATGACCAGGTTGGCGCCCGAGCCGAAGTCGTCGAGGATGCCCTTGCGGTGTCCCCAGCACCCGGGCGCACCCCTGCGCTCGCAGTCGAGGTTCCCGCTGTCGAACCCGTCGTCGTACATCCAGCCGTAGACCGCGTCGAGGCCGTTGGACGAACCGCCGGCCCACTCGGCATCGTCCAGCGCGTAGGACGAGCCCGGATCGGGCGGGTCGTCCGCCTCGTCGGCCCCCCGCTGCGCGTTCCGGTTGAGGCTGGTCGTCAGGCCGGCGAACGCCGGCAGCCCGCGATCGACGCGCTCGAGATTGACGGCAACGAACAGCTGGTCGGGCACGCTCAGCTGGGCGAAGTCCGACGGCAGCACCATCGCAGGTATTCGCTCGAGCGCATGCGCGTGGTTGACGGCGGCCAGGACGGCGTCGAGGCACCTGGGGGAGTCGTCGATTCCGTTGCCGGCGCACGCCCGCGTGTAGTCGGGCACCGGGGCCACGTTGCCGGGTGGGTCGGGGATACCGGTGTCGGACTCCGAGGTAGGGACGGAGCGGAGCGGAGGGAGCGTGCCGGCGGACATGGCCGCCACCGCCTCCTTCCACGTGTACGCGTAGGGTCCGGCCGGCGAGGAGGAGACGGCCAGGGTGGCCGCCAAGGAGGACCCTCCGCGATCGTCGGGCGACGTGTCGCCGGTGGGGTCGAAGGCGGCACCGATCACGAGGTGCTTGGCGCCGAAGCGGCCAAGGACGATGTCGCGGTCACCCCAGCACCCCGACGTCTGGCCGCGCGAGCAACCGGGTACGCCGCTGTCCGGGCCGTCGTCGTAGATCCACTGGTAGTCGGCGTCGAGCCCGTTGGCCACGTCGCCGATCCACTCCGTGTCGACGGACGAGTAGGCGCGCCCTGGGCGCGGGGGCAGTTGTGCCGAGTCGGCGCCCCTGGCCGCATTGTGGTCGAGGGCGGCGGAGAGGCCCGGGAACGGCGCCAGGCCGCGGTCCACCCGCTCACGATCGATGGCGACGAAGAGCTGCTCGGGCACCGTCAGCTGTGCGAAGTCCGACGGCAGCCGCATCGGGCCGACGTGCTCGTCGGCCCGGGCGGCGTCGATGGCCGCCAGGGTGAGCCGTAGACAGAAGCTCGACGTGTCGGCCCCGACCGGCGCGCAGATGTCGGGGTAGTCCGGGGTTGGTGACACCGAACCGCCCGGGTTGGTGGACAGGGCGCTCGGACCCGGCCCGCCCGGCGACGCGCAACCCGAGAGGACGAGGCCCAGGGAGAGCGCCGCGACCAGCTGCCATCTCCGGGCAGGAGTCTGGCCGAACCACCGCCGCATCAGGCCATCAACGTAGCCAGGCGCATCCGCGAGTAGGCGTCGCGCCCCCCGGCAGATGACCCGCCGGGTTCAGAAGCTCGTCCCGTAGCGTGCCGGTCGCTTTTCCAGAAAGGCCGCCACGGCCTCTTGCATGTCGCCCGTCATGGACGACAGGACCTGCGTCCGGTTCTCGAGGTCGATGCCCGCCTGCAGCGACGAGACCTCGAGCTGCGACCACATGACCTCCTTGGTCATACGGATGCCCCACGGGCTGTTGGCCGCGATGAGGCGCGCCGTCTCGAGCGCGGCCTCCAACAACCGGTCATCGGGCACCACGCGCAGGACGAGGCCGATGTGGTCCGCCTCCTCGGCCTCGATGATCCGTCCGGTGAGCATCAGCTCCCAGGCCCGGGACGCACCGATCAATCGGGGCAGCATCCAGCTGACCCCGATGTCGCAGCCCGAGATGCCCAGGCGGACGAACGCCACGTTGAAGCGCGCCGAGGCCGCCGCGATGCGGATGTCACAGGCCAGCGACAAGGCCAGGCCGCCCCCGGCGGCCGGCCCGTTGACCGCAGCGATCACCGGCTGGGGCAGGGCCCGCAGCCGCGGGACGAGGGTGGCGATGTGCGTCTGCGTCGCGAACCCCACCTCGACGCGGCCCAGTCCCTCGGACCGGGGCGCGGGACCGTAGCCTCCCAGGTCCAAGCCGGCGCAGAATCCGCGCCCGGCGCCCGTCAGCACGACGACCCGGCAGGAGGGGTCGGTCGCGATGGCGCCCAGCGCGTCATGGAGCTCGGCGATGAGCTCCGCGGTCATGGCGTTGAGCCGGTCAGGCCGGTTCAACGTGATGCGCGTCACGCCGTCTTCGGGCTGGTCGACGAGCAGTGTGGTCATGTCGGGTCCCTTCGCCGGCGGCGCCGGCGGCGCCGGCGGCAGGACATCCTGGCATGGCGTTCGCCGGGCCCCGGTCCACGCCGGCGCCGGCCGAGCGTGATCGGTGAGCGCAGAGCCACGTAGAGTCGAGGAGGTGATCACCGGTGTGCACACCTTGGTTTACGCGGACGACCCCCAGGCGGCGCGGGTGTTCTTCCGCGACGTGCTCGGCTGGGGCCACGTCGATGCCCACGATGGCTGGCTCATCTTCGGCACCGGCCCTTCGGAGCTCGGCGTGCACCCGACCGACGGAGGTGCCCCCCACCACGAGATCTCGCTCGTGTGCGACGACATCGAGGCGACCGTGCAGGACCTGACCGCCAAGGGAGCGCAATTCGAGGGCGCCATCGAGAGCCGTGGCTTCGGTCGGACGATCGGGCTCGTCGTTCCCGGGGCCGGCCCCGTGCTGCTGTACGAGCCGCGGCACCCGACGGCCTTCGATCTCTGAGGGGAGCCGGGCGCCGGTCCGGTCATGCCCCGGGTCTGATCGCCGCACCGACGCTGAAGTAGCACCAGGGCTTTGGTCCCCGCACGTAGCGCTGCTCGAGTCGGGTCAGATCGAAGCCGGCGTCCTCCACCAGGGTCGGTGCGCTCCGGGTCAGGTGGCATCCGTCGGCCAGCCGCCGCTGCAGCGGTTCCATCCGGTGCTGCCACTTCGCCACGCCGGCGTCCGGCGAGAGCCCATGCTCCAGGAAGTGCACCGAGCCGCCGGGACGCAGCACCCGGTATACCTCGCCGAGGGCCCGTACCGGATCCGGCACGGTGCACAGGGTGAAGGTAAAGAGGGCTCCGTCACAGCAGCCGTCCTCCAGCGGAAGCTGCTGTCCGTCGAGGCCGACGAACTCGACCGGCACCGACCCCGCCGCGACCCGCCCCGCCGCCCGTTCCCGGGCCACCAGGGCCGGCTCGACCGCGAGCACGTGGCTGACCTCGGGCGGGTAGAGGCCCACGTTCAGGCCCGAGCCGAAACCGACCTCGACGACCCGGCCTGCGAGCCCGTCGGTCGCCTTCGTCCGCCAGCGGTCGAACCCCGAGGAGCCGCATGTCCACTCGACCAGTCGCGGCACCACCTGCTCGCGGTACAGACCCACGGCAGGACGCTATCGGGGCGGCGCGGCGGGACGGACTCGGCGAGAATCGCACCATGGACGCAGAGACGGAGACGGAGACGGAGACGGGCATGGGCATGGGCATGGGCATGGGCACTCACGGGAGCGCACTCGTCACGGGGGCGAGCCGCGGCATCGGGCGCGCGGTGGCGCTCGAGCTGGCCGACCGTGGCTTCGACACCGTGGCCACCATGCGGGACCCGGCCGCCGCCACGGGCATGGCCGACGAGACGGAGGGGTGCCTGACGATCGGGCGTCTTGACGTCACTGATCCCTCGACATTCACTCTCCCGGCGGACCTGCGCGTTCTGGTCAACAACGCCGGCATCGACACCGACTACCTCCCGGTCGAGTTTGCCGACCTCGATGACTGGCGCCGCATGTTCGAGACGAACGTGTTCGGCGTGGTGGCCCTGACGTCGGCCGCCATTCCGATCCTGCGGGCAAACCGGCCTGCCGTGGTGTGCACGATCAGCTCCTCATCGATCTTTGCCTCCGTGCCCTTCTTCTCCGCCTACCGGGCTTCCAAGGCAGCCGTCTCCGCCTTCGACGACAGCCTGCGCACCGAGGTCGCGCCCTTCGGTATCCGGGTTGTCGAAATCGTGCCCGGGCCCGTCGACACCGACATGTTCCGGCTCAGCGCGGGCGAGCAGAGCTCGGCGGCCCGGTTCGCCGACTACCAGGAGATGGCCGAGGTGACGGCCGCTCTCCGGAGCGAGCATGCCGACCCGCGGGTGGTCGAGCCACGGGCTGCCGCCGCCGCAATCGTCGACGCCATCGTCCGGGGCGACGGACCCATGCGGCACGGGTGCGATCCGGTGGGGCTCGAGCTGCTCGCGCTGTGGCGTGGCAGCGACGACGAGACCGTCTACACCCTCACCGGACAGTCGCTGCTCGACCAGGCGCGCCTCCGCAGGTCCTGACTCGTTGCGCTAGAGCCGAAAGTACCGTCCACCTGCATTTTCTTTAGGCCATTCGGCCCTAGGACGCGCGGGCGGAACTCGGCATCGTTGTGTTGTGGGCGGGGGGCGGGAACAAGTGGTGGGCGGTGACGCCGAAGGG
>DATNLP010000546.1:0-4435 GCA_035602795.1 Acidimicrobiales bacterium
GGTCTTCAACCACGAGCTCAAGTACCTCATCATCCACCAGAGGGCGGCCTTCAACTCGCCGGTGTGGTTCAACATCGGCGTGCCGGGCGTGCCGCAGCAGGCCGCGGCTTGCTTCATCCTCTCCGTCGAGGACACCATGGACTCGATCCTCAACTGGTACACCGAGGAAGGCGTCATCTTCAAGGGCGGTTCGGGCGCCGGTGTCAACCTGTCACGCATCCGCTCGTCCCACGAGTTGCTGAAGGGCGGCGGCACTGCGTCGGGCCCGGTCAGCTTCATGCGCGGCGCCGACGCGTCGGCCGGCACCATCAAGTCGGGCGGTAAGACGCGGCGGGCGGCCAAGATGGTGATCCTCGACTCCGACCACCCGGACATCGAAGACTTCATCTGGTGCAAGGCGATCGAGGAGCGCAAGGCGCGCGTGCTGCGTGACGCCGGCTTCGACATGGACCTCGACGGCGCGGACAGCCACTCGACGCAGTACCAGAACGCCAATAACTCCGTGCGCGTGACCGACGAGTTCATGGAGGCGGTGATCGACGGGAGCGAATGGGGCCTGACGGCGCGGACGGACGGCTCGGTGGTGCGCACAGTGTCGGCGCGCGACCTGTTCCGGCAGATCGCGCACTCGGCTTGGGAGTGCGCCGACCCGGGCTTGCAGTACGACAGCACCATCAACCGCTGGCACACGGCGCCGAACGCGGGCCGGATCAACGGTAGTAACCCGTGCTCGGAATTCGTTCATCTTGACAACTCCAGTTGCAATCTGGCTTCGATGAATCTGCTTACGTTCCTCGACGAGGACGACGAGTTCGACGTCGAGGGCTTCACGGCGGCGGTGAGCGTCGTGTTCACCGGGCAGGAGATCCTCGTCGGCAATGCTGACTATCCCACTCAGAAGATCGGCGAAGTGACACGGGCCTTCCGCGAACTCGGCATCGGCTACGCCAACCTGGGTGCGCTGCTCATGGCGCAGGGTCTGCCCTACGACTCTGACGCCGGGCGCGCCTGGGCGGCTGCTATCACGGCGCTACTGACGGGACATGCCTATGCAGTCTCGGCCCGGACGGCGGCGCGCATGGGGCCGTTCGCCGGCTACCACGAGAACCAGCACGCCATGCTCAACGTGTTGCGCATGCACCAGTCGGAGGCGGCCCACATCGACGAGGACGTGGTGCCGCCGGAGCTGCTCTCGGCGGCGCAGGAGGCATGGGACCAGGCGGTCGACCTGGCCGAGGTCTACGGCGTGCGCAACTCGCAGGCCAGCGTCTTGGCCCCTACTGGAACCATTGGCTTGTTGATGGATTGTGACACCACGGGCGTCGAGCCCGACCTCGGATTGGTCAAGACGAAGAAGCTGGTAGGCGGCGGCACCATGTCGATCGTCAACCAGACGGTGCCGCGGGCGTTGGCCAAGCTGGGTTACGGGGTCGAGCAGGCCGAGGACATCGTGGCCTACGTCAACGAGCACATGTCGATCCTCGGCGCGCCACACCTGGCCCCCGAGCACCTGGCTGTCTTCGCCTGTTCCATGGGTGACAACACCATCCACTACTCGGGCCACATCCGCATGATGGGGGCGGTGCAGCCCTTCATCAGCGGGGCTATCTCGAAGACGGTCAACATGCCCGAGGACGTGACCGTCGAGGACGTGGAGCAGCTGCACATCGACGCCTGGCGCCTGGGCATAAAGGCGGTGGCCATCTACCGGGACAACTGCAAGGTGGCCCAGCCGCTGTCGACGACCAAGAAGGAGAGCGCGGCGGTCGAGGGCGGCGACGAGGCGCCGGCGGGGTCGGAGGCCGAGGCCAAGGACCGTCAGGCCCTGGCCCGCATCGCCGAGCTCGAGGCGGCGCTGGCCCACGAACGCCAGCACCCAGTGGAACCACTGGTGGTGGGCGCGCTGCGCGAGCGGCTGCCCCGCAGGCGCAACTCGAAGACGTTCTCCTTCCGGGTGGCCGACTGCGAGGGCTACGTGACGGTGGGCGAGTACGAGGACGGCCGCCCGGGCGAGGTCTTCATAAAGGTGTCGAAGCAGGGCTCGACGCTGGCCGGGATCATGGACGCCTTCTCCATCGCCATCAGCCTGAGTCTTCAGCACCAGGTGCCGCTGGCCACCTTCGTGACCAAGTACGCCAACATGAAGTTCGAGCCGGCGGGCATGACGGACGACCCCGACCTGCGGCTGGCCACGAGCCTGCTCGACTACATCTTCCGCCGGCTCGCCCTCGACTACCTGTCGAAGGAGCAGCGGACCGAGCTCGGCATCTTCTCGACCCAGGAGCGCATGCAGCCGACGCTGCCCGGCGTAGAGGAGATGGCGACGCCGTCGGTCGGTCTGGTCGACGACGGGTTGAGCAGCGGCCAGAGCGGTCTTACTCCGAGGTCGGACGTGGTCGGCATGGCGGCCGGCGCTGGTGGTGGGGCTGTGCTGTCTGGTGCGGGAGCACAATCATTGGCCCGGGCGGAGCAGCGCGACGCGCCGCTCTGTTACAACTGCGGCAACCACATGCAGCGGGCCGGGTCCTGCTACGTGTGCGGGAGCTGCGGGACGACCAGCGGGTGCTCGTGAGAATTCGCGGTGTCTCACTTCGGGCTTTGTCGAGCGTCCAGCCGGAATTCGCGACAGAACGCGCAGATTTCGCGACATGCGATGTTTGAGGTGCTGGCTGCGAGCGAGCGCCCCGGGTCCAGGGCCTGATCCTGGGGTCGGGGCGCTCGTGCCGGCTAGGTCGCTGTTCGTGCCTCGGGAGATGCTGACCGTGCCCGAGTATTACGGGGTCCATGAGAACGTGGAGTGGCACCTGGCCCAGGGTGCCACGGACGCGGCGCACCTCGCCGGGGCCCGCGAGCAGCATGAGCTCGCTTACGCCATCTGAATGAAGCGCACGGAGAGCACGAACTCGGTTGCCGACATCGCCATCGCCATCGCGCTCGAGACCCGGTACAACACCCTTCAGCCCAAGCTCAAACGCTGGGCGAACTGCAACGCCGGATAAACCGGGCTGCGCTAGCTGAGTGCTTCAGCCCTGCGTAAAGCTCTGTCGCGAATTCTGCGGGCGTTCCACGCGAATTCACAGCCCATTAACCGCGACCTACCCTGTCGGGATTAGGGGGGAACTCGCGGGGGTCGCTAGTGGTTGTTTCGCCTGGGAGCGTTTCGGGGTAATTCACGCACCAATCCTTAGCGGATTGGAGCAGTGCACGCGATAACTCGGGGTCGTAAGCAGGGATTAGGTCCAGGCGAGCGACCATGCCGACGAAATATTCACACTCTTCCCTATTGATGGGGAACGTTTCCTCGTTCTCCACGCGCACGAGGACCCCTGGACGTATGCGGTAGTCCGAGGCGAGCTCGAATCCGGAACCGGGCCTGCTGAAGGCGGCAGATTCGGCGCCGTCGGCCAAGAGCGTCTCGGAGGTCCAGTCCTCACCGGGAACCATGAAGGCCGAAGACGACCCGACCGTCTTGTGGTCGGGATTCGACGCGCCGCCGTTGTCGTTGAAATCCTTCTGGTACAGCGCTTGGAGGGTGGTCGGGGGGACGGATGCGGCGGCTTGGGCCTCGGTCTCGGTCTCCATCAGGAAGGGCTCGCCACCGACGCTGTAGTCACATGTCACGGCGGGGGCGTCGCCGGCCAGGGTCGGCCCGGGCTCAGCGCTCACCTGCTGGTGCAGCTCGGCGTCCAGCTTCTGGGCGGAGATGAGGCACGGGTTGATGGCATGAGGGGGCAGCTCGAGGTAGCCCCGACTGGCGGTCCGACCACCCAGGTGTGCCGCGATGGCCTCCGCCGCGTTCTGGACTGTGGTCGAGACCGCTTCTATCGCCGGCAGCAGGGATCCATAGGAGTCTGTGGCCTTCGCCTGCTCGAGCTGGGCTTGGAGGGCCGCGGAGGGGGCGAAGCCGACGGTGAGGACCTGGCCCCCCTTGCGCACGATGGCTTCACCGCTCGAGAGCTCGCTGCCGGCGCTCTGCAGCAGGCGGGAGCAGATGATCGTGTCGGCCGGAGTGGGGCTGGCGCAGTTGAAACGGCTCAAGTCGGTGGCGCCGACAGGCGACTGGGTGACCTCGGCCTCGTCGCCTACTCCAGAGATCGACACCCAATTGTTGTCCGAGCTGGTGGAGGACGCCTGGTAACCCGAAGACGCCGTGCCGATGCTGGGGTAGGTGTCGAGCTCGACGCTCAGGTAACCGTTCTGCGTCCCGATTTTGGCCCTGCTCACGAATTCGGCGCCACCGCTGCTGGCGGTGGTCGAGACACCGCCGTCGTTCTCGACGCCCGAGACGCCCGACGATTGCAGGGCGGCCGCCTGGACGACGCTCGCCGCATCGAGCGCCGCGGGAGCGGTGACCAGATTGCCGTTGGGTCCGGATGCATCGGAGCGATCGGCCTGGTTTGCCAAGTTCGAGGCTGACGCTGCGTCGCCGTAACCG
>DATNLP010000558.1:0-4408 GCA_035602795.1 Acidimicrobiales bacterium
CGAACAGTGCGCTGCAGGCGCGCCGCCGCGCCGCCTCCTCTGTCTCGGCGGTCACGCGCCCGCCGACGCGCCGGAGAGCGCGTACAGGGTGGAGCGCTGCACCAGGGGACGCCCGAGCGGCGCCACGATGGCCTCCAGCTCTTCGACGCCCATGCGTTGCCCGTGCTGCGCTCCCGCCGCCCGCGAGATGTTCTCGTCCATCAGCGTCCCACCCAGGTCGTTGGCCCCGGCCTGCAGCAGCTGCCGCGCCCCCTCGCCGCCCATCTTGACCCAGCTGACCTGAATGTTGTCGATGTCCCCGGCGTAGGCCAGACGCGCCACGGCGTGCATCAAGACGGTCTCGCGGAAGGTCGGTCCCCGCCGGGCCTTCTTCTGGAGGTAGATCGGGGTGGCCATGTGCACGAAGGGCAGCGGCACGAACTCGGTGAAGCCGCCGGTCTCGCGCTGGAGCGCCCGCGTGCGCACGATGTGCCGCGCCCAGCTCACCGGCTGCTCGACCGAGCCGAACATGATGGTGATGTTGGAGCGCAGCCCGACCGCGTGCGCGGTGCGGTGCGCCTCGAGCCATTGCTCCGTGTTCACCTTGTCCGGGCACAGCACGGCGCGCACCTCGTCGTCGAGGATCTCGGCCGCCGTGCCAGGCAGCGTCTTCAGCCCGGCCTCCTTCAGCGTGGTCAGGTAGTCGGCCAGGTCCACCCCGGACCGCCGCGCCCCTTCGGTCACCTCCAGCGCGGTGAACCCGTGGATGTGGATGCGCTCGGACCCCTTGCGCACCGCCTCGAGCACGTGCAGGTAGTAGTCGCCGTCGAAGCTGGGGTGGATGCCCCCCTGCAGGCACACCTCGGTGGCGCCCTCCGCCTCGGCCTCGGCCACCCGGCGCGTCACCTCGTCCAGTTCGAGCAGGTAGGGCGCGCCCCGCAGGTTGAGCGAGAGCGGGCCCTTGGAGAAGGCGCAGAAGCGGCACTTGAACGTGCACACGTTGGTGTAGTTGATGTTGCGGTTGTGCACGTAGGTGACGGCGTCGCCGACGACGGAGCGGCGCAGCGCGTCGGCCGCCTCGGCCACCTGCGCCACCTCGGGCCCGCGGGCGGAGAAGAGCGTCACGATCTCGTCGAGGCCGACCTCCTGGCCGAGCGCCACGCCGTCGAGGACCTCGGCCACGGCGCCGCCGGGGCGCCGGGCCCCACCGCCCGTCGCCCCACCGAGCAGCTCCGGCGGGTGCGCCTCGCCGCCCGAGCACCAGTCGTCCTCGCGGGCCAGGCCCTCGGCGTCGGACGCGTCGAGCACGGGGAAGCGCAGCGCGTCGTCGAGCCAGCGGCCCGGGGCCAGCGCGAACTCGGGGTAGACGGTCAGCCGAGGCGCCAGCACGTGGCCGGCGGCCTCGGTCGCAGACCGCAAGAGGTCCAGGGCGGGCCAAGCCCGCTCGGGGTTCACGTGGTCGGCCGTGACGGGCGACACGCCGCCCCAGTCGTCGATGCCCGCCGCCAGCAGCGGCGCCAGGTCGTCGGACAGGTTGGGCGGCGCCTGCACGTGCACGTCGGGCGGCAGCACCAGGCGGGCCACCGCAATGGCCCACTGCAGGTCCTCGGGCGGGCACGGGGCGGCCTTGGCCATGGCCGTGCCCGGCTTGGGCAGGAAGTTCTGGACGATGACCTCTTGCACGTGGCCGTGGCGCGCCTGGGACGCCGCCACGGCGCGCAGCGCCGCCAGCTGCCCGGCGCGGTCGTCGCCGATCCCCACCAATATGCCGGTGGTGAAGGGGATGGCCAGCTCGCCCGCCGCCTCCAGCGTGGCCAGCCGGCGCGCCGGCTCCTTGTCGGGCGCGCTGCGGTGGGCGGCCAGGTCGCCGCGCAGCGACTCGAGCATCATCCCCTGGCTGGCCGACACCTGGCGCAGGCGGGCCAGCTCCTCGGGGAACAGCGCACCGGCGTTGGCGTGGGGGAGCAGGCCCGTCTCCTCGACCACCAGCCGGCACACGTGGGCGAGATACTCCACCGTCGACCCGTGCCCGTTGGCCTCCAGCCACTGCTGCGCCAGCGGGTAGCGCAGCTCCGGCCGCTCCCCCAGGGTGAACAGCGCCTCGTGACAACCGGCGTCGCGCCCGGCCCGGGCGATGGTCAGCACCTCCTCGGGCGTCAGGTAGGGCGACGCCAGCCGGGCCGGTGCCTTGGCGAACGTGCAGTAGCCGCAGCGGTCACGGCACAGCATGGTGAGGGGGATGAAGACCTTGGGTGAGAAGGTGACGCGCCGGCCGTGGGCCTCGTCGCGTGCCGCCCCGGCCAGGGCCGTCAGGTCGGCCAGGGGCAGGCGCAGCAGATCGTCGTCGGAGAGCATCAACGTCAATCTAGGGGGCAGGGACGCCGGCGGGGGCGGTCGGCACGGGCTCGGAGCGGGGTGAGGTGGGCCGGTACGCGCTCAGAAGGTGGCGGCCTTGTCGGTCAGCGACTGCAGCAGCTCTTCGAACGACTTGCCGAAGGCGTGCACTCCCTCGTCCTCGAGGGTCTGCTCCACGTCCTCCATGTCGACCCCGGCCTGGCGGATGCGATCGAGCGCGGCCACGGCGGCGTCGGGGTCGCTGTCCACGGTGCGGTGCAGCGTGCCGTGGTCCTCGAACGCCCGCAGCGTCGGCTCCGGCATGGTGTTCACCGTCGACGGCCCGATCAGGTTGTCCACGTAGAGCAGGTCGGAGTAGGCCGGGTTCTTGGTCGAGGTCGAGGCCCACAGCGGCCGCTGCACCCGGGCCCCCTGGTCGCGCAGCGCCTCCCAGCGCTCCCCACTGAAGGTCTGGTGGAAGTGCTGATAGGCCAGCTGGGCCTGGGCCACGGCGGCGGTGCCCCGCAGAGCGAGCGTGGCGGCATCACCGGTCTCCCCGCCGGCCAGGCTCTCGAGGCGGCGGTCCACCTCGGTGTCGACCCGGCTGACGAAGAACGAGGCCACGCTGGCCACGTGCTTCAGCTCCGACGCCCGCCCGGCCGCCACCAGCGCCTCGAGACCCGCCAGGTAGGCCTCCATGACCTCGTCGTAGCGGTCGAGGCCGAAGATGAGGGTCACGTTGATGCTGTGGCCCTCGCCGATCAGGGTCCGGATCGCCGGCACCCCCTCGCGCGTGGCCGGCACCTTCACGAGGAGGTTCGGCTCGGCAATGCGGCCGTGCAGCTGGCGCGCCGCCTGCACCGTCTCGTCGGTGTCGTGGGCCTGGGCCGGCGACACCTCCAGGGAGACGTAGCCGTCCTCGCCGTCGCTGAGGTCGTAGAGGGGGCGGAGCAGGGCCAGCGCCCCGTCGATGTCGGCGATGGCCATCTCCCAGTAGGCGCTCTCCACCGTGTGGTCCGCCATGAGGGCGCGGAACTGGTCGTCGTAGGTGTCCTGTCCGCTGATGGCGTTGGCGAAGATGGTCGGGTTCGAGGTGATGCCGCGCACGCCCAGCGCCAGCAGCTCGGCCAGCTGGCCGCCGCGCAGCCAGTCGCGCCGCAGGTTGTCGAGCCACGGGCTCTGTCCGGCGATGGCGTAGAGATCCTCGAGTCGGGTCATGGGCGGAACCTCCTTCGCTCCCGTCGCGCCGTCACGGCGCTCCGCCGGCCATGGTGGCGGCGATCGGGAGAGCTCACTGGGCGGTCCGGGCGAGCAGCGCCCTGGCCCGCTCGACCACGTGGTCGGTCGTGAAGCCGAACTTCTCCATGTTGACCTCGCCCGGCGCCGAGGCGCCGAAGTGGTCGATGCCGATGGCGTCGTCGGCGTAGCGGTCCCAGCCGAAGGTCGACGCGGCCTCCACGCTCAGCACCGGGACTCCCGGGGGCAGGACCGAGGCGCGGTAGTCCTCGCCCTGCTCCTCGAACCACTCCCAGCAGGGGAGCGACACCACGCGGGCCGGCACCCCCTCGCCGGCCAGGGTCTTGGCGGCGCCCAGGCAGAGCTGGACCTCGCTGCCCGTGCCCAGGAGCACGATCCGGGGCGACCCGTCCCCGTCCGCCAGCACGTAGCCGCCGCGCCGCAGCCCCTCGGGGGCCCGCTCGGCCGTGCCGGGCAGCACCGGGACGTCCTGGCGGGTGAGCACCAGGCCGACCGGGCCGTCGGCCCCGACGGCGGCCCGCCAGGCCTCGGCCGTCTCGTTGGCGTCGGCCGGGCGCACCAGGTCGAGGCCCGGCATGGCGCGCAGGGAGGCCATGTGCTCGATCGGCTGGTGGGTCGGGCCGTCCTGGCCCAGGCCGATGGAGTCGTGGGTCCACGAGTAGATGACGTGCGCCTGGCTCAGCGCGGCCAGGCGCACCGCGGGGCGCATGTAGTCGGAGAAGCAGAAGAACGTCCCTCCGAGCGGCAGGACGCCCCCGTGTTGCGCCATGCCGTTCATGGCCGATCCCATGACGTGCTCGCGGATCCCGTAGTGGACCTGGATCCCGCCCGGCGTCTC
>DATNLP010000617.1:0-5871 GCA_035602795.1 Acidimicrobiales bacterium
GAGGAGTGCGTCGGGTGGGAGCGCCGGCGCCCCGCCCTGCTCGGCCAGCAGCGCCCGCGCCCGGCGCACGCGCTGGGTGGCGTCGTCGAGCACCCGGGCCGCGCCGCTCGCGCCGAGGCCGGGGCGCTCGGTGACCAGGGCGAGGGGGTAGGGGTCGTCGGGCAGCCACCCGTCGATCTCGACCACCGCCTCGCCGCGCACCTCGAGCACCCAGCGGCCGTCGGGCATCTCGGCCGCCCGGGTGATGACGCCCCGGGTCCCGAGGGCGCTGCGCTGGTCGCCGCCGCCCACCTCCGAGCCTCGCTCGATCAGCACGACCCCGAAGCGCGGATCGCCCTCCAGGCAGTCGCGCATCAGGACCCGGTAGCGCGCTTCGAAGACATGCAGCGGCATCGAGGCATGTGGGAACAGGACGGCCGACAGCGGGAACATGGGCAGGCGCGTCGGCATGCACCACCATGGCACGACCAGGTTGCCGACACGAGAAGGACCGGCCCTACCGGCCGGTCCTTCCACGTGTGTATTGATTTCTGTGTGCAGCCGCTCCGGCTCCAGCCTGCGACGCAGTGGGTGCGGGGGCCGCCTTGTCGGCCGGCCGGCACACGCACCGGCGCGAGCGCGGCCACAAACATGCGCCGGGCTTCACACCGAGCGGGCTGCTTGGCGGCGTCACCGAATCCGACATCGGTGGCGCAGGTTCAACCCGGCGGACCTTCCTCCTCGGACGAGCTTGTCGATGGCATCGGCAGCTCCTTTCGACTCGGGGCAACTGCGGGTGCTCCGGTTGCCGCCTGTAAACAATCAAGTATCTGCCTCGCCTCCTCTTGTGTGAACCCCACGCGAACAGGGCATTCGCGAAGCCCCAGGTGAGGGCGACGGGGTGGCGAGAACTTCACCGATTTGTGATCCAGGTCGCCTTCCCTCCGATGGTCACCAGCCGGGAGCCTCACTACGCTCGTCGCGCATGGCACTTCCAACCCCCAAAGAGAACACGACGGCACTGGTGACGGGGTCGTCCTCCGGCATCGGCGCGGACATCGCCCGCGAACTAGCGCGACGGGGCCACGGGGTGACCCTGGTGGCGCGGCGCGAGGACCGCCTCAAGGCACTGGCGGACGAGCTCGCCGAAGCCCACCAGGTGCGCGCCGAGGTCGTCGCCGCCGACCTGACCGACGCGGGCTCGCGGGGCGAGCTGCCGGGCCGGCTGGATGAGCTCGGCCTGACCGTCGACATCCTGGTCAACAACGCCGGGTTCACCACCATGGGCCCGGTCCACCGCGCCACCCGCGAGGGTGAGCTGGCCATGGTGCGGACGAACGTCGAGGCGGTCGTCGATCTGTGCACGCTGTTCGTGCCCGGCATGGTGACGCGTCACCGCGGCGCCGTCCTCAACACGGCGTCCACCGCGGCCTTCCAGCCCCTACCGGGCCAGGCCGGCTACGGCGCCTCGAAGGCCTTCGTGCTCTCCTACAGCCGCGCGCTCGGGGCCGAGCTGCGCAGCAAGGGGATCACCGTCACGACCTTGTGCCCGGGGCCCGTCGAAACCGGCTTCGCCGAAGCGGCCGGCATGACCGACGAGGAGGCGGCCGAGGCGCTGCCCAAGTTCATGTGGGTGGCGGCGGCGGACGTGGCCAAGGCTGCCGTCGATGGGTTGGCGACGGGCCGGCCGGTGGTGATCCCCGGTGTCGCCAACCGCACCGCGGCGGCGCTGGCCCACCTGGCGCCGAAGGCGCTCATCCTGCCGCTCATGGCCCAGCGCCACCCGTCGCTGCGGGAGCCGGGGTAGGAGGGTAGGAAGGCCGAGCAGGGAAGATCCGGTCGCCGCAGAGGCCGCAGAACGAATCGGCCGATGCGGCATTGCCGATGCGGGCGCCGACGACCCATTGGGCGCGGCGTACCCTCAACTAACCTGCCCCGAGCAACAAGCCGTCTGACAACAAACGCACGATCAACAGCAAACGCACAACGGGGGTCGCCGTGCCACAACTGGTCACCGAGTTGACGCTCCCCCATCTCGACATCGTCGGCGTCGAGCGTGAGGACGCCATGGCCGCGATTGAGGCGGCCCGCTCGCAGCACTGGCTGGCCCGGGGCGATCTGGGCTACGTCGTCACGCGGCTCGAGGACGTCACGGCCGTCTTGCGCGACAAGCGGTTCCACTCGGCCCTCTCCATGATCCCTCAGATGGCCGGCCTGCCCGAGTCCGACTTCACGGAGGGGCGGCGTCAGTCCATCCTCTCCATGGAAGGGGAGGAGCACGCCCGCCTGCGCCGGCTCGTGGCGCCCGCCTTCACCCCTGCCTCGGCCAACCGGCTGCGCCCCACCATGCGAGCGGTCGTGAACGAGCTGGTCGACAAGGTGGCCGGCCGCGGCGAGTGCGAGCTGGTGGCCGACGTGTGCGAGCCCTATCCGATCCCCATCATCTGCGAGCTGCTCGGCGCGCCGCCCGAGGACTGGAAGCTCTTCTCGTCGTGGGCCACCGACATCTTCCGCATCTTCAACTCCAACCTCCTCGAGGACCTCCCGCTCATCGAGCGGGCGAGCGCCGAGCTGTCGGCCTACGTGAGCGCCACGATCGACGAGCGCCGGGCCGACCCGCGCCACGACCTGCTGAGCGACCTCATCGCCGTCGAGGAGGAGGGCGACCGGCTGTCCACCGAGGAGATGGCGATGATGGCCCAGGCCGTCCTCATGGCCGGCACCGACACCACGCGCAACCAGCTGGCCTGCTCGGTGGCGCTCTTCAGCGAGCACCCCGACCAGTGGGCGCTCCTGGCCGACCAGCCCGACCTGGCCGCCCGGGCGGTGGAGGAGTCGATGCGCTACCTCGGGGCCGTGCGGGGCACGGCCCGCTTCGCCTCCGAGGACCTCGTCTACCGCGACGTCCTCTTCCCCCAGGGCACCCTGGTGTCCACCTCGCTGGCCGGCGCCAACCGCGACCCCGAGGCGTGGCAGGAGCCGAACACCTTCGACATCACGCAGGAGCGGGGCGCCGCGCAGATGACGTTCGGGTCCGGCATCCACTTCTGCATGGGCGCCGCGCTGGCCCGGGCCGAGCTGCAGGAGGCGCTGCCGCTCCTGGCCCGGCGCATGCCGAACCTGGCCCGCAACGGCCCCGTCGAGTGGAAGCCGTCGACGTTCGGCATCTGGGGCCCGGCGCGGCTGCCGCTGCGCTTCGACCCCTCCTAGCTGACGTCGGCGACGCGCGCGCCCGCGCATGAGCGACCGACCCTTCGTCGAGCCCGGGTTCGTCCCGCCGGCGCCGCCCCGCGGCAACGGCTACCGGCTGACCCAGCTGCTCGTCGAGCACAACGAGGCTGACCTCGCCGCCTGGAGCTCCAGCGTCGAGCACATCCACGCCACGCCGGGCTTCGAGCAGCGCCCCTGGCCCGACGAGCCGATGACGCTCGAGCGCAACCGGGACGACCTGCAGGCCCACGTCGACGACTTCGCGGCGCGCCGCGGCTTCACCTACACCGTGCTGTCGGACCCGGGTGGCGACGTCGTCGGCTGCCTGTACATCTACTCGTCGCCGCAGCCGGGCGTCGACGCGCACGTCCGCTCGTGGGTGCGGGCCGATCGGTCCCAGCTCGACGGGCGCCTCTACCGGACCGTGCGCGACTGGCTCGATACCGAGTGGCCCTTTTCGTCGGACGACTACGCGCCCCGGCCGGGCGCCTGAGCGTCGTCCCTCAGGGCTGGCGGCCCAGGAAGGCGGCCAGCCGGTCGGCCGCCGTGGCACCCGCCGGCGGCTCTACCTGCGGCCCGAAGGGCACCTGGAGCCCCAGAATCCCACGGCGTTAGTCGTGGGATTCTCTCAATGCCCACGTCCAATTCCTTCTTCCGTCCTTCCGTCGCTCCTGCTCTGATTCGAGTTGATCGGAAGGCGACGGTACCGCCCGGCTGTGACGGGACAAGCCTCAACGAGACCGTGAAGCGTTTTGAAAAAACCATCCCGCCTGCGAACGCTGCCCTGTCGGGGACCGTCGGAGCGTCTTCGGGCTCACCCTCGGCCTCGCCGGGCATCACCGGCCAGATGCGCCCGGAAGCAATGAACCGATCCCTTCAGTCTCAACGAGACCGTGAAGCGTTTTGAAAACACCATCCCGCCCCACGAACGGATGGGAACCCGACGGCGCCGACCCTTCACGCAGACACGTATGAGGGAATGCAGCCCGCTCGCCGCGCTCGCTTCGCTAGGCGATGGCGGCCGTGGCCTCCCCGACGAGCTTGTCCTCGCCGTCGCCGTTCGACAGCGTCACCGCCAGGTCGACCAGCTTCTTGCCACCCTCTTCCCGTTTACCGGTGACCACGATCTTGGACGTGAGCACCTCGTCGGGCCAGGTCTGGCGGGCGAAGCGCACCTGGTAGCGCGTCAGGTTGCCCACGCCCACGTAGTCGGTCACCGCCGTCCCCAACAGACCCATGGAGAACATGCCGTGGCCGAACACGCTCGGCTGGCCGGCCGCCTGGGCCGCCACCTCGTCGTGGTGCATCGGGTTGAAGTCGCCCGAGGCGCCGGCGTACTTCACCAGGTCGGTCCTCGTCAGCTTGTGCGAAATGGACGGCGCCTCGTCGCCCACCTGCACCGTGTCGAAGGAAAGTTTGTTCTCACCCATTCGTTGTCGACCTCCCGTGGTCGCTCGGTCCTGTGTTGACTCGTCCCGTCCCGATCGCGCCTAGGCGCGGTGGATCAGGTTGAAGCGCGCCGTCACCACCGGCTCGCCCGTCTTGTCGTCGTTCCAGTTGGTCTCCTGCACAATGAACGTCATGGTGCGACCCTTGGACTCCTTCTGGTAGGCGTCCACAATGTGGCCCTCGCTCACCAGCACGTCGCCCACCAGCACCGGGCGGTGGTAGATGAACTCCTGCTCGCCGTGGAGGATGAGGCCGCCCTTGGCCATGAGCGGGCCCACCGCCGTCATGAGTGGGTTGCCGCTCGGGGCGTCGGCCGGCTGGATCTCCTCGAACTTGCCCGAGAACTCCATGGCGAAGGGCCAGGTGGGGGGCGCCGGGATGTTGTCGAAGCCGGCGTTCTCGGCCGCCTGGGGGTCGTGGTAGATCGCGCTCGTGCTCAGCACGGCGTCGGCGAAGTGCTGCACCGGGCCCCGCTCGACCACCACCCGGGACTTGCCCGTCGGCTGGCCGATGATGCCCTTGAGGACGTCTTCCTGCGATGCGGCGTCGTCTGCCACCCGTCTGCCTCCTGTCCCCCTCCGCCTCTTCCGACCACGTCGTCATGGCGGGCACCGACCCCGGGCCGGTGCAGCGCCAAAGGTAGCGGGTCACCCCGACGCCGCCCAATCCGGTCCGGCAGCACCCGGCCCGGCTCGTTACCATCGGCCGCCGTGGCCGAGCCCGAGACCCCATAGGCCTCAGTCCGAGAGCTCCATGCCCGACTTCTTCGAGGTGGTGCACACGCAGCGGGCGGCCCGCACCTTCCTGCCCGACGACGTCGACGACGCCACCGTGGCCCGCATCCTGACCGCCGCCACGCACGCACCCAGCGCCGAGAACAGCCAGCCCTTCGTGTTCGTCGTCGTACGCGACCCCGCCGCGCGCGCCGCCATCGGCGAGCTCACGGCGCGCCTGTGGCAGGGCGGCGCCGGGGAGCTCGAGGCGGGCCGGCTCTCCCCCGGCTTCTGGCGCGACGTCGACCGGGGTGCGATGGGCGGAGTGGCGGCGGCGCCCGTGCTCGTCGTGGTGTGTGGGGACACGCGCCTGACCTACCCGCAGTCCATGGGCGCCTCCGTCTTCCCGGCCGTGCAGAACCTGCTGCTGGCCGCCCACGCGCTCGGGCTCGGCTCCACCCTGACCACGCTGCCGGTCGTGGGAGGCGACGAGCTGGGCCGGCTGCTGGACCTGCCGCCC
>DATNLP010000577.1:0-10481 GCA_035602795.1 Acidimicrobiales bacterium
CGTCTGGCTGGCCTGGCTCCCGGCGGGGCTGTTGGACAGGTCGAGCACACGCAGGCCCGTCAGCGGGCCGCTGTCCTCCGTCGTGGCATTCGGCCCCATGTGGCCTCCCCCAGGGTGAGACAATCCGGACATTCCAGTAAAGCTCTTTAGAGTATACTGAATTAGGGCCAGGAAGCGAGGCGAGGAGACCGTGGCAGCCGAAGCAGAACCCTCCGTGCCGAGCGCCGGTGACAAGGAGCCCGTGATCCTCACAGAGGTGGTGGACCGGGTCGGGACCATCACCCTGAACCGACCGGCACGACGCAACGCATTGAACGGCGAACTCATCGGTGCCCTCGACGACGCGGTGCGGCAGATGTCCGATGACCCCGACGCCAAGGTGATCGTCCTGACGGGCGCGGCGCCCGAAGGCGGACAGGGCGGCTTTTGCTCAGGCGGCGACGTGAAGGACGGCGGCCGCGTTGCACCCGGTAGCGAGAAGGGCGTCCCGCCGGACGCCTTGTCGGGCGACCTGTCCCGGCACGACCTGCACGCAGCGATGCTGTTGCACCTGATGCCCAAGCCGACCATCGCCATGGTGGGCGGCCCGGCCATTGGCGCAGGGTGCAGCCTCGCTGCCGCCTGCGACCTGCGCTTCGCCTCGGAGGACGCAGTGTTTTCCGCCAACTTCTCTCCCAACGGGCTGTCGGGCGATTACGGCGGCTCGTTCTTCTGGACACGCATCGCCGGCACCGCGTTAGCCAGGCGCCTCTATCTCCTCAACGAGAAGATCCCGGCGGCACGGGCGCTGGAACTGGGGATGGTGCACGGGGTGTTCCCCCCAGCCGAGCTACGCGGCTACACCTACGAGATCGCCAACCAGCTCGTGCGGACGCCGGCCACACTGCTGGCACTGGTGAAGGACAACCTCAATGCCGCGGAGGACGAGGTGGAGCGACGGCGCTGGCTCTTCGCCAACGAGGCTGAGAACCAGGGAAAGTCGGCGAAAGCGATGATGGAGCGCATGGAGCAGAGGCAAAGGGCGGGAAGGCGGGCCCCTGGGAGCTGAGCCGGCTATCTGCTGGGATCGGGGCGGAGTGGCACGTGTTGGGGTGGTTCGATCTTGGCCGCTGACGAAGCAACCGCTGGTCGACTCTCTCTAGCGCTCGACCTGCGTCCCCACCTTGAGGTCACGGTAGGGCACGTCCTTGTCGCTGCTCGGTTCGCGGGGCAGCCCGAGGGCTCGCTCCCCGAGAACGGTGAGCTGAATTTCGTCCGTTCCGCCGCCCAGTCGGTTGCCCGGGCTGGCCAGGTTGACCATTTGCAGGTCACCCTCCAGGGGGGACCCCTCTTCCATCAACATCCCTTGGGCGCCGACGATCTGGTACGAGAGATCACGTGACTGCTGGCAGATACGCGCCGTTGTCAACTTGGCGACGGAGCCGTCGGCCCCGGTGAGCTTCCCCCCTGCCACACCGCTCCGGCGCATCGTCCATCCGTTGACGCGCACCTGAGTTACGTAGCGGGCCAGCTCCTGGCGTATGACGGGGTCACCCGAGACGCCGTAATTCCGCGCCAGCTCGACCATCAACCTAGCCGGCACGGCCCCCGCTCGGATGGGGCTCTTGCGCGCCTTGGCTGCCTCGCGGGCCCGATCGAGCACCTCGCCCACCTTGCGGTCAAGGTCGCCCTCGGACCCCGAGCGGGCCATGACCAAGCCCGGCATTGCACCGATGCCGGCCACCGAATTGCGCTCGTGGAACAACGTCGTCTGCGCCACCCGCCAGCCTCCGCCCACCACACCAATAACGCGGTCGTTGCGGACCCGGGCTTCGGTGAGGAAGACCTCGCAGAAGTTCGACGCGCCGTTCATCTGCTTGAGTGGCCGCACCTCTATCCCGGGCTGCTTCATGTCGATGGCGAAGTAAGTCATGCCGGCGTGCTTGGGCACGTCGATGTCCGTCCGGGCCAACAGCATGCCGCGGTCGGCCGAGTCGGCCGAGGAGTTCCACACCTTCTGACCGGTGACGACCCATTCGTCCCCGTCACGCACCGCTCGCGTGCAGATGCTGGCCAGGTCGGACCCCGAGCCGGGCTCGCTGAAGAGCTGACACCAGGCCGCTTCGCCCGTCGCGATGGGCCGTACCAGCTCGACCTGCTGGGCCTCGGTGGCGTGCTCGAGCAGAGTTGGCGCGGCCAGGTTGGATGCCAGGTGACCCGCCGGTGGCCCAATGACGCCGTTGCGCGCCAGCACGGCAGTGATGGTCATAGCGTCACGTCGCGACGCGCCCGACCCACCCAGTCCAGCGGGCCAGGCCGGAGACGTATAGCCGGCGTCGGCCAGACGCCGCCACCATTCGCGGACGGTGAGGGAAGTGTCCCAGTTGGCCTCGAGCCAGGCCTGGACCTGTTCTGCGAGGCCGCCTTCGCTCACCCTTCGCCGTTGGCCCGGCGCTCGGCCACGATCTCGTGGTGACGCTCGAGCATCTCCACTGCCCGGGCGGCCAGGTCGGCCGGCGGCTCGGGTAGGCGAACCGGCCCGTGCTCTTTGCTCGGGAGGGCAACGGTGGCCTTGGCCGGACAGGTGACCGTGTCACGCTGGTTCGTGCCGCGCATCTCGATGTCGACCACGCAGCGCCCGTCCTCTTGGCGCTTGTCGACCACCTCGCCGGTGAAGATGTGGGTGTCGCCGATGTAGTTGAACTTGCGGATCTCTGAGCTCTGCGACATAAGCCAGCCGTCGTCGCCCATGTAGTCGGTCATGTAGTGGCTCAGCCAGCAGTCGCGCATCACCCCGTAGTCATACGCCATAGGGTTGCCGATGGCCTGGGCCCACGCCGAGTCCCAGTGCACGCGTTGGGCCACGTCGGGCACCCCGTATTCGTTCTTGACGTAGAAGGGGGCGATGCGTTGGCGGTTCTTGTAGGCGATCCGGTTGGCGCAGGGCTCGTAGGGCACGAAGCCGTAACCGCCGGCGTGGAAGACGATCATGTCCGTCGTCGTCAGCGGCCCCTTGGCCATGGGGTTCAGTGCGTCGCCGACGTGCACGTCCTCCCAGTAGCGCGGCTCTGGTCCTCGGACCTGCTCTGCGGCGTAGATGGCGTCGATCTTCTCGATGTCCTCGTCGGTGTAGGTGGCCGGCTCGAGGGAGGAGTACTTCCCCTTCTCGCGTGCGGTCTTGCGCTCGGTGTGGATGGCGAGTGTGCGAGAAATTGCCACGATCTCCGCCCGCTGGTTCATCTTGACCCCGGCGTAGGTGACGAGAAGTGAGCGGTCGGCGAACTCGGACTTCTTCTCGATGACCGACTCGGTCCCCCCGAAGCTGTAGAGCGAGTCGCCCTCCATCAGCGGACGGAACCACTGCCAAGAACTGCCCGATACGAAGACGTGGATACCGCGGAACGAGGGCCGCTTGATCCTTTCTTTGGGCGGGTCGCCGTGGAGAGGCCGATTCAGCGCGATGGGGATCATGGGGGCGGCGACCTGGCCGCCCCAGCGCGTGGTGGTGCCGTAGTGCTCCGAGATGAACAGCGGGTTGTCGTCGCCGTAGCCGCGGGCGAAGTTGCGCATGGCGTCGGTTGTCGCCGTGGTCAAGAATTCCCGTGACCCTGAAGGGGACCAGCGGCCGACCAGCGCCTTGGCCCGCTCGATGTCCTCTTCTTTGAACTGGTAGTCGGTCGCCCTCTCGAACTCTTCCGATGTCGTCGTCGCCATGGGTCTCCTTCGTTGCCGCCCGATCCGTGCCCTAAAGAGTATCCTAAAAGCTCACCGATCGGACCGCTGGCCGTGCCGCCAGGCGGCACGGCATCGCAAAGGCAGGCGTCGGTCCTACGCCTCGGGTGGCGCAGGGACGCTCGGGAAGAGCTCTTGGAAGGCACCGATCCGGATGCGCCGACTGACCGCAGGATCCGCGCCGTCGAAGAGCTCATGCAGCGTCTTCTGCGTGTGACCGAAGGTGCCCTCGAAGTGCGGGTAGTCGCTGCCCCACATCACGTTCTTCCATCCCATGGCCGAGTTCGCGGCCACCGCGGAGATGTCGTGTTGGAATGATGCGTAGACCTGCTCGTAGAGGTACCGGCTCGGGAGCTTGGAGAGCGTGGGCCGGACGGCGGCGCCGTGCTGGCGGTAGCCCTCGTCCATGCGGTCTGCGATGAACGGTCCCCAAGTCGCCCCACCCTCTGATACGAGGACCTTGAGGTCGGGATGGCGGTCCAGGGCACCGCACGCGATGAGCTGTGTGACCGCTCGTTGGCCGCCGTAGGTGGTCTCGACGTAGTTGAGGACCGCTCCGCCGCGGCCCCGGTAATAGACGCCCGTGCGCTCCGTGGGGTCATGCGGCTCGGTGCCGATGTGGAAGCCAATGACCATGCCCGTCTCGGCGAACGCTCCCCACAGGGGGTCCCACTCCTCGTCGTTCCACTCCGGCCGGCCCAGGGGGGGACGGGTCGGAAGGAAGCCGCACAAAAAACCGCCCGCGTGGGCCCGCTTGACCTCGGCCACGGCGTCGTCGATGTCGATCAAGGGGACGGAGGCCATACAGACGAAGCGTGGTGAGTGGTGCTGGAACTCGAGGGCCCAGTCGTTGAGAGCACGGCAACCCTCTTTGACGACGCGCGGGGTGCGGACGTTGAACGTCCATATGCCCAGAGAGGGGTACATGACTTCGCCCCATACGCCCTCGTTGTCGAGGTCTTTGATCCGCGCCACCGGGTCGTTACCGCCGAGGACTCTGTTGATGAAGTCCTCCTCCTGGGAGTCGATCGGCCGGGCATTGATGCCGAGGCCCTTCTTCGGCTTGTCACCCTTGGGAAGGTCGCGCCGGAACTCCTGGCCGTCGATGTAGATCGTCTCGAAGTCACCGCTCGGGTCCTTGACGCTGCGGGGCAGGCGGTCCCTTATGTCTTCGGGCAACGACGAAAACAGGTCCGGCGGCTCCATCAGGTGTGAGTCGCCTGAGTTCGCCCACAGCTTCCGCTCCTCCAGGTCACTCATGGTGTGCTCCTCTCATGGCGCGGAAAGTATCGTGCGCCTCAATATGCAAATGATGTTCTCATATCGGCACCAATGTCAAGTGCCCACGGAAAGGCCACGTGAATGACCCTGATCAGCGCATGAGGGCGCCGAGCGCCTCGAGATGCCGGCGCATGCGGTGCCGAGCCATCTCCCGGTCACCCGACTCAATAGCGCGGGCGATGCCCTCGTGGGTGCGGAGCACCTCGGCCCTGATCTGCTTCCTCGCTTTGGGGGCGAGACGCTCGATCTGATGCAGGCGGCTGAGGCGGATAAGTACGAGCGCGACCAGGTTCAGGGCTCGATTCTGGGCGGCGGCAGCCACGGCCGCGTGCAGGTCATGCACCGCCTCCGCCCGCTCTGCCTCGGTGGCGTGTTCCTCTCGGGCCAGCGCCTCCTGCAGTCCAATAGCACTCTCGTCGTTGATGCGCTCCGCCGCCAGGTCCGCGATGGCGACCTCGACGCCCGTCCGCAGCTCCGCCAACTCAGCCAGTTTCATGCCGCGTCGGGCCAGATAGATGGCAGCCACTTCGGTGACAGCGTTGGCGCTGGGAGCCATGACGAAGAGGCCGCCTCCCGGACCGCGGCGCATGCGGGCAATCTGATGGTGTTCGAGCAACCGCACCGCCTCACGCAAGAGGGCGCGGCTCACGCCCTCCCGCTCGATGAGCTCGGGCTCGGTCCCTACCAGCTCTCCGGGCTGCAATCCCTCGGCCACGATGGTCTGTGTGATGTTGCGCGCCACTGTCTCAGCTCCCTTGCCCTGGACTGATTGGGCGAGTACCACCGAGTCAGGGAGGAGTTGACGGGTAGAGCGACGTCGCCGAAAGAACTCTGCCTCCGCTTGCAGATGCTTCCGCATGCGGTTACGCGCCAGCCCGCCATCGGCCGCCATCAGCGCCTCGGCAATCATCGCATGGGCGTGCGTCGTCTCCTTCCCGATGGCGCTGCCCAGTCGCTGCCAGTCCGGCGAGTAGAGCTGCGCCACCCGGTTGAAGACGTCGACGAAAAGTTCGAGACCGGCATTGCGGCTGATCACGGCCACCACTGCGTGGAGCTCACGCGGGTCACCCTCCGGGTCGACGGGCACCTCCTCGACAAAGCGTCGCAGCTCGGCCAGATCGTTCTCGTCGGTTCTCTCCGAGGCCAGCTGGCACGCCAGCTCCTCCAGGATGATGCGGGCCTCAAAGATCTCGTCGAGGCGGGCGTCCACGCGGTGCAAATACAGCACCACCGCGTCGATCACTGCCCCCACGGTCGGCTCGGTGATCACGAGGCCGCCACCGGGTCCTCGCCGCGTCCGAGCGACCTGCTGATGCTCCACCAGGCGAACCGCCTCACGGAACACGGCCCGGCTGACCTGGTAGCGCTCCAAAAGATCGGCCTCCGACCCGAGGACCTCGCCCACAGGCCAGCCGAGGGCCATCACGTCTTCGATGATCAGATCCGCGACCTGGGCGGCGCGCTTGGCGTTCGACTCGACGCCCGGACGCGGCATATCGCGGGTCGGCGTCGAGGTCGTCATCGAACAATTGTACCGGGCCAGGTCGCGCAGGATGCTGCTTTGACCAGCGCATCTACCAAAAGAGTGGTCCAAAAATACGTCCCGGGAGAAAACCGACCTACAATGAAAACATGATTTGCGAAACCGGAGGTGCATCGTGGTACCGCTGAGTTCGCCCCCTTCGGATCCGGCTATCGCTCCCCCCGCTCGCCGACCAGCCTCGGTCCGTCGCACGTCCACCGTCCTCATGTTCTGGCCGGACGGCCTCGGTACCGACCTCCACCTCAAGGGCAGCGCACGCGATCTGCTCACGCCCATGAAAGGCGACCCCGTCGTCCTCAGCCATTCGGATCTCTACGCCGTCACCGGGCGCGAACGCGACATCCTGCGCATCGAGGCGGACCCGGCGCTAGCGGGGCTCGATCGGCTCGTGGGCTGCCGGGCCGGAAACAACCTGCGCTCGGCGATCGTGCAGGAGCTGCCGGAAGAGCGGGCCGGGGGCACTCCGCTCTACCTCCTGCTCGACGACCTGGCTGGCTCCACGCTCATTTCCGGGTTCGTGTTCGTCCGCTGGCTGGACCACCTCCCCGAGATGCGCGAGCGCTTCACAAAGGCGCAGCCCAACCGCCGGATGGTGGACATATGTTCGGGGTTCCAGTCCGGCTCGAGCGCCTTACGGAGTGACGGCTCCGTAATCCACAACCAGAACACCGCGCGCCCGGGTCCGCTGGCCGATCCGACCGACCCGCTGGGCTGGCACGAGCTCGACGAGCCTCCCGTTCCCGCGATGCGGCGCGCTCGCCGCATCGACGTGTGGGACGAGGGCGGCACCCTCGGCATCGACGCCATGTTCCGCGACAGCGCATGGGATCCCGACGGCTCCGAGGTCGTGGTCCACGAGTACCAATTGCTGGGGCAAGCGGACAGGGCGACGGGCGTGCTGCTCTCCGTCACGGCCGTGCCGCGGGTGCTGCCGTACGCGGAGTGCCCGGGTGCCGCGCCGAACGCGTCCTGGATGGCGGGCACGGATCTGCGGGCCATGCGCACCGAGGTCCTCGAGCGGCTCCGCGCCACCGATTGCTGCACCCACCTGAATGACGGACTGCGCTCACTGGCCGAAGTGCCGGTGCTGGCGGCGGCGCTGCCCGGGTAGTCGATCAAAGAAGAGCTCTCATGAGAGGAGTGCAGTGCGGGAGACGTTGAGGGACAAGACCGCCATTGTCGGTATCGGGGCGACGCCGTACTACAAGCGAGGCGAGTCACTACCCCAGACCGAGTTGGAGTTGGCCTGCAAAGCGATCCTCGCCGCGCTCGACGACGCCGGTCTGACGATCAAGGATCTCGACGGATTCACCATCTACTCGAGCTCATGTGACCCGGCCCAGGTGGCTTCGGTGCTGGGTGTCCCCGAAGTCCGGTTCGCCGCCTCACTGACGTCCGGCGGAGGAGGCTCGGCGGGCTCCCTCGGGTTGGCCGCCTCTGCCATCGTGTCGGGTCAGGCCGAGGTGTGCGTGACCCTGATGACGCTGCAGCAGGCAAAGCGCCGGCTGGGCGGCAGCGCCGTCGGCGGCGGAGGACCTGGACTGGGGGGCGGCGGCGGGAGCCCCTACGGCGGTGGCGGCGTTCCCAACTATGCCGCTTTCATCAGCGGCGCGGGGATGATGGCGCCGGGACACAGCTTTGCCCTGTTGACCAGGCGGCACATGGAGCTCTACGGGACGAAACGGGAACACTTAGCCGAGGTCTGCATCTCGCAGCGCGAGAACGCCATCCGGCGGCCGACCGCCATCCGCACGGACCCCCTGACGCTCGACGAGTACTTCGACGCGCGGATGATCAGTGACCCGCTGTGCCTCTTCGACTACACCATGGAGACCGACGGTGCGGTGGCCGCCGTGGTGACCTCGGCCGAGCGGGCCAAGGACCTGCGCCAGAAGCCCGTCTACATCGGCGGCAGTGCCCACGGCGGCGCCGGCCGCTGGGGCTCGGCGATCTTCACGTACTTCCAGATGCCTGACGAGTACTTCGCTTCCTCGGGCAATCGTCCGGTGGCCAAGCGGATGTACGAAATGGCCGGCATGGGGCCCGCGGACGTGGACGTCGCGCTGTTCTACGACCACTTCTCCCCGATGGTGATCATGCAACTCGAGGACTACGGGTTTTGCCCCATCGGCGAGGGCGGTCCGTTCGTGGCCGAGGGCAACATCCGCTGGAAGGGCGGTTCGATCCCGGTCAACACCCACGGTGGTCACCTGTCGGAGGCGTACATCATCGGCATGACCCACGTCCGCGAGGCGGTCGAGCAGCTGAGGGGCGTGGCCGTCAACCAGGTCGACGACGCCGAAGTGGCCGTCGTCACCGGTGGGCCGTCGGGACTCCCCATCAGCGGCACGCTGCTGCACAACTGACCGAACGACGACCAGAAAGCGAACACGGAACATGACCGATCTCATCAAGGGCACCTTCCCCTCCATGCTGAAGGACCCCTTCGCCGACGACCTGACGCAGCCTTTCTGGGACGCGGCAGCCGAAGGCCGGTTGACCGCGCCCCGATGCACCGTCTGCGGCACCTTCGTGTTGCCACCACAGCCGTTCTGTTTCGAGTGCCAGAGCCAGGCGTTCGAATGGACCGACCTGCCCGGCACGGGGACCATCTACACCTACACCGTGGTGCGGCATCCCCTGGCGCCGCAGCTGGCCGACGTAGTGCCCTATGTGTCGGGCGTGATCGAGCTGGACGGGACCCAGGGCGCGGGGGCGCGGCTTCTTCTCAACATCACCGATGCCGACCCTGACACGGTCAGGATCGGTGACGCGGTGCAGATCTGGTTCGACCAGGTGAGCGACACCTTCCCGCTGCCTCGGGCCCGGATGGCCTGAGATCGACATGGGCGTCTCCAAGGCTGTGCCGGCGAGCCGCGCCGGACGCCCTCGGCGTTTCGAGGCCGAGGACGAGCTCCGCATCTTGCTCGACGCCGCCCTGGCTGTGATGGGACGCAACGGCTACGTGGACGCTGCGGTGGCCGACATCCTCCGCGAAGCGGACCTGTCCACTCGATCCTTCTACCGACACTTCGAGTCGAAGGACCAGCTGTTGTGCGCGCTCTACCGGCGGGAGGCAGAGGCGGCGGCGGTCCGCCTGCACACCAAGGTGGAGTCGGCGCCGAGTCCACGGGCAGCGCTCGACGCCTGGATCGACGAAATCCTCAGCTTCGGTCACCACCGAACCAAGGCCGCCCGGGTGGCGGTGCTCGGCTCTCCCGGCGCCATGAGGGCCGAGGGGTATGCGGAGGAAACGCGCCATGCCGCCAAGCTGTTGATGGCGCCACTGGAGGCGCTATTGGCTGCGGGCGCGGCCGACGGCTCGTTTCCGCTCGCCGACCCGACGGCCGACGCGGCCCTGGTGCAGTCGGTGGTCTGGGCGGCGGCGGGCCTCAACCCGACCCGGGACAAGCTGCCACGGGCAGAGGCGTCACGACAGGTCCGGTCCTTCTGTGAGCGGGCCTTGGGCGTAATACCGGAAGCCTGAGCCGATGGCGAGGCGAGGCGAGGCGAAGTCAGCCAGCTCGGTCGGTGAGCGACCAGAGCGCGGGCTCTCCGTCCTCGACCCTGACGACCTCGTCGATCTCGAGCACCCGGAGGTGCGACACGGTCTCGCCCACGGCGGCACGCCGCATGAAGCCGGCGATGTCGTCCCACGGCCTCGACCATTTCATGTGCGCTGCGATCTCCCAGGCGCTGTGCGGCCCACCCCGCAGGACGGCGATCACCTCACCAAAGCGGTCGCGGTGGTGCTGGCGGAGTTCTTCGAGCCGCTTTGAGAGATCGTCGAAGCGATACTCGTGCGCCGGCAGGACCTCTCCGACGCGATATGGCTCGAGCTTGTCGAGCGACTGTAGATAGTCGCCCAGCGGGTTCGCCCCGGCCTGGGGGTGGAACGGGATGTTCGGGGTGATGCGGGGGAGAACGTGATCGCCCGAGAGCATCA
>DATNLP010000582.1:0-4829 GCA_035602795.1 Acidimicrobiales bacterium
CAATCTCGTACCGGCTCTGCTCGAGCCGCCCGCCCGCCGCCACTTGCGCCATCAGTCCGGGAGGGCTCCGCCGGACTCGGTGTCGCCCTGCCGTTCGCGCAGTGCCTCCTCGATGCAGTCGAGCTTGCGCCACTCGTCACGCAGGTCGGCCGACAGCCACAGCGTGGCGCCGACGCCGAGCAGGAAGATGCCGCCGATGCCGCCCGAAATGATGTAGGGGAGCTGCGATGCCGCGTAGGGCGAGCCGCTCACACCGACCCATCCGGCAATGAGCGCGATGGCACCGAATGCGACGAAGGCCCAGGCCAGCACCCGGTCCCATTCGAGCCGCAGCCACTTGCCCACTTCCACTATGCGCCTCCCTCTTCGTGCCGTCCCCACCGGGTACGGGTCGCCGTGGTCAAAACGTCCGTCCGATTGTCAGCGTGCGCTACGACACACATGTCGTGGTCCCGTTGTTCAGGTCTTGGAATTGGCCGTTGTTCAGCGTCATCATGAAGTAGCAGTTCGATGGCGTGGCCGGCTGGCCTTGGGTGAACGTCAACGGGGGCGCCAGGCCTCCCAGGTTGTTGTTCTTGATGCCCCACAATCCTTGGAAGAACTCCGCCGACGTGGGTGTCGCCGTGAGCGCGCTCGAGGCGGCGACGGCGAGCATGCCGGCGGTCCACTCAGCGGCCGTCGTGGCCGAGGAGGCCAGGCTGGGATCGTAGGCCTTGACTGCCTGCTGGTAGGTCGCCTGTGCCGGTGTGTAGCTGTCCACCCACGGAAAATCTGTCTGGCCGGCCAGCAAGCCGTTGAGGTTGGGGTCCGAGGCCAGGTTGGCGGTGATAGCGATGCTGTCGCCGACAAAGAGCGGTTTGTATCCCTGCTCCGCACAGTCGTTCGCCATCCGCTCGAGGCTGTCACCGTCTCCCGCGAAGTAGATGAAGTTCGCACCGGCCTGCTTGGCGTCGAGGCAGTTCGCGGTGAAGTCGGGCTGAGTGATGCTGAACGACGACGAGTAGACGGTCGTGACTCCGGCCGCCTGCCCTCCGCCCGCCTGGATCAAGCTCTGAATTCCGTCGGAGCACGTGGGGTCCTCGACGCAATACATGACGCCCATCTTCGTGTCGCCGCGCGCCGCCGCCCCTTTGATGGTGAAGATGGCCTGGTCGTCCCCCAGATCGCTCCCGCCTTGGGGAAACATGACCAGGCTCTGCCACCACGTCGCGCTGCTGGCGTCACCGCCGATCACCGGGATGTCCTGCTGCTGGAGGTAGGAGACGCTGGCGCTCGCCGTCAGCGGGACGAGGTTGCCGACGAAGGCGATGACGTGGTCCTGGGTCACCTCCTGCTCTACGTCGGACTCGCTGGTGGAGGGATCGCCCCCGTCGTCCTCGATGTAGACGTGCACGGGGTGTCCGTTGAGGCCTCCGTGTGCGTTGACGTAGGCCTGCCAGACCCCGATGGTCTGCTGCGCGCCCGAGAAGACGGCCCCGATGACGCCGCTGTACGTGCCGACGTTGCCGAGGCTGATCGTCGAGTGGCTCGCCGCGGTCGAGGAGCCGCCGGCTGCGCCCGCCGGCGCGGTCGTGCCGTGCGCCGCCGCCGCCGGGGCAGAGGAGGCGCCGGTGGGAGTGCCGGCGGCCGAGGCCGCGGGTGTCGACGTGCCGCCCGCGCCGCTCACGTCTGCGTTGCCCGAGGTGCCGCCGGTCGTGCCGAGCGCCTGGCTGGTGCCGCCGGCGCTGTCGGCTTGGAGCGCGGAGCCCCGGACGATCGGGCGGTGGGCCGCCGCCTCGATGCTGGAGAGGGGGGCGCGGCTGCCACAGCCGGAGAAGAGGAGCGCGCCGCACGCGACAGCCAGTGCGGCCGTGCCGAGTCCTTTCGAGATGCGCCGGCCAGAGCCGGCCGCCCGCAGCCGGCTGCGGGCGATGGTGACGTCGTTCAAGGCGTTGCCCCCTGCGGAATCCCGCTCGCTCGGTAGGGGAACGGCGTTCTCACCCCGATCTCACGGCGCATCGGGGACGAATATTCCGCATGCGAAGGCCAGTGCCGCCGGGCTGTATCCGCAGGTGAACCGCTTCCCGGAGCCTGCGTTCGGCGGCCCGCCGAGGCCGGTGCCCGTCTCCTTCAGTCGTTGCCCCTTGGCCATAGCCCGCCCACCCCGCTCAGAGGAATTTCCTACGGACCCGAAGTAAATCCTCCACGGGGGTAACGACTCAGGGAGAGCTACCCCACGCCCGATTTCTCCTATTCAGGCTCGGACCTCAGGGTTCTGAACGCCTGGACTTGAGCTCGACCGGGACGTACTCGGGGTCGCTCTCGTCGCGCATGGAGAAACGCCACTTGCAGCAGACGTTTCCAGGGTCGACCCGCGGCGGGATGGCCAGGATCTCGACCTTCATGTTGGGGTCGTACATCTTCGTCGTCACCACCATGGACTTCGGGCAGGTGGAGTGGCAGTTCTTCTCCAGAATGTCCGGGCGCCCCATGGACTCCCACTGGTCGACGGCGACGCAGCGGTTGAACGTCATGATGCCGACGTCGGGCTCGGGCATCTCGAAGGTGAGGTCGAAGGCCTTGCCCGGTAGGGCGGTGGCGTCGAGCTGGAGGTCTTTCATCCAGTCCTCGACCGTGGACCCCGTGATGCCGAGGTACTGGGCCTTGAGCGTCTTCACTCCGGGCAGCACGACGTCCCCCCACAGCGTGTACTGGATGTCGAACATGACGTCGAGCCCGTAACGGACCGTGATCTGTGTGGCCCAGGCCTCGATGCACTGGAGCAGGTACTCGTGGGAGCCCAGGAACCAGGTGACGAGCTGCTCCTTGGGCAGGGTGGCGGTGTCGGGGCCCGGGGTGAAAAGGCCGGTGTACACGACGCGCGTGTGGGGCCGGTCGGCATCGGCCACCTGCCGGTTGGGGTCCTCGTAGACGGTGCCGGCCGGGAGGAACTCGTTCATCATGCGTTCGAGCTCGGGGACGATCTGATCGTTCCAGGCGGTCCATTCGATCTCGGCCATGGTCTCGACGCCGTAGCGCTTCGCCACCTCGTTCTCCCAACCCTCGACGCACAGGAGCATGTACTTCTCGCTCCAGGGCAGGAACCGGGTGGCCAGGGCTTCGGTGGAGAAGTCGGTGAAGCGGAGGTCGGACCGGTAGGGACCGCTGTAGTCGGCCAGCTCGGCGCCGGAGTCGACATCGAGCTGCTGGCGGATGTCGAGCGCGGCCTTGGGGTAGGTGACGGCGTCGTCCACCCGGGAGAACTTGGGGTAGTTCACGATGTCGACCCCGAGGGCGATCACGAAGTCGTCGGCCACCACTCCCTCGTCGAGGTGGGCGCCGGGCTTGCGGATCTCGAGGAATTCGTCGAGCTGGGGGTCGGTGTGCGCTTCGGCCATGGAAGCCCTCCTCGTATGTCGCCGGGCACCACCGGTACCGGCCCTGCCACTGGTGGGGATCGAGGCTAGACGATCGGCTAGTCAGGGTCAACGTCCGGTCGTCTAGCCTGGCCGCGATGGTTCTGACCTCGTCGGACGCTGCAGTGGCACCTCGGCTCCGGGCCGACGCCTATAGCGAGGCGCAGCGGCGGACCATCGACGCGGCCCTCGATCTCTTCGGCGACCACGGGGTGAGTGGCACGTCGCTCCAGATGATCGCCGACTCGGTCGGGGTCACGAAGGCTGCCATCTACCACCAGTTCAAGACGAAGGACGCGCTGGTGCTGGCGGTCGTCGAGGTGGTGCTGCTCCGACTCCAGGACGCCGTCGACCGGGCCGAGACCGAACCGTCGCGGCTGGAGGCGCGCGCCGCCCTGCTCATCCAGGTCATCGACCTGGCCATCGACCGACGCAAGTGGGTCCACGTGCTCCAGGGCGATCCCGTGATGATCCGCCTCATCGCCTCGCACGGACCTTTCATCGCTCTGATGAGCCGGGTCTACGGCCTCCTGCTCGACGAGGACGACCCCGCCGGTGCGGTGCGGGCGGCCATCGTCTCGGCCGCCATCGGCGGCGCCATCGTCAACCCGCTGGTGGCCGGCCTCGACGATGCCACCTTGCGCGCCGAGCTGCTGACGGTGACCCGGCGGCTCTTCGAGCTGCCGGAGTAGGCCCCGCCTCGCTCAGGAGCCCGACACCGTGGTGGTGCCCGGGATGTCCGTGCCGCAGTAGGTCTGGCTCGAGGCGGGGACGAAGCCCTTCTTCTCGGCGATCATGTACCAGCCGCACGACTTGGGCAGGTCCTTGCCGAAGTCGGTCGAGAAGTTGATGGTCTCCGGGAGCAACCCGTTGCCGTTCCAGTTCGTGATGCTGCGCAGGGCCTGGTTGACGCTGGCGTGCGTCGGGTTGGCGCCCGCCTTCTGGATGCCCTCAATCATCAGGCCGACCCCGAGCCACCCCTCGTACTGGTTGAAGGCCGGGAATTCCGAGGATGTGAAGTGCTCGTACTTCTCGAGCGCGGCCTGCATCTGCATGGTCCCGGCGTCGGGCAGCGCGAAGGGGCGGAACTCCGTGGTGAAGTAGTCACCCTGCAGGGACGACCAGGAGGGTGAACCGACGACGTCGGGCTCGTAGCCGGTCGGGAAGACCAATACTTTTGGCTTGACCCCCTCCTGCTTCAACGCGGTCGCCAAAGCGAAGTTCGAGTTGTCGTCCATGCCGGCGTAGTACGCGTTGCAGCCCGCCTGCTTCGCCTGCAACGCCGGGGTGGTCATGGCCACCGACCCGAATGGGATGGCCGTGTTGAGCTGACCCTCCTTCCCGCCGGCGTGGACGAACGAGTCGACCGTGCCTACGGCCGAGCGCGTGGAGGACGGCGAGATGCTGTAGCCGTACGAGCAGACCACGGTGCCA
>DATNLP010000587.1:0-5039 GCA_035602795.1 Acidimicrobiales bacterium
TCGTTCGTTGCGTCCCCCCTCCTATCAGGAGTCGACGTTGCGGGCCCGCTTCGGTCTCCTGCGCCCGACGAACCGGTACGCGTCGGTATGACAGCCACGCGTTCGGGCGCCAAACAGGTGCACTTGGCGGCGCACTTCCCCGGCGTCAACAACACCACGGTGTGGAGTGACCCCGCTGCGGGGAGCCACATCGAATTCTCTTCGTTCGTGAAACTGGCCCAGACGGCCGAGCGGGCCAAGTTCGACTTCTTCTTCCTCGCCGAGGGCCTGCGGCTCCGCGAGCAGCGTGGCCGGATCCACGATCTCGACGTCGTGGGGCGCCCCGACACCTTCACGGTGCTCGCCGGCCTGGCGGCCGTCACCGAGCACATCGGGCTCTCGGGCACGATCAACTCCACCTTCAACGAGCCCTACGAGGTGGCCCGGCAGTTCGCCACCCTGGACCATCTCTCCGGAGGCCGCGCGGCCTGGAACGTCGTCACGTCGTGGGACGCTTTCACCGGGGAGAACTTCCGGCGGGGTGGATTCCTGGCCCGAGAGGACCGGTACGACCGCGCCAAGGAGTTCCTCGACACCGCGCGCGAGCTTTGGGACTCGTGGGACGACGAGGCGATCATTGCCGACAAGGAGACCGGGCGGTTCATCGTCGAACCGAGCGAGGGGGACTTCACCCACCGGGGACGAGGGTTCGACATTTCGGGGCGTTTCGGCGTACCGCGCTCACCCCAAGGCCACCCGGTGGTCTTCCAGGCCGGCGACTCCGACACCGGGCGAGAGTTCGCCGCCGCCGACGCCGACTGCATCTTCACCATGCACGGGACGATCGAGGCGGGGCAGCGCTTCTATCAGGATGTGAAAGGCCGCTTGGCGCGTTACGGCCGAGCCCAGGAGGACCTCAAGATCCTTCCCGCCGCAACCTTCGTCCTGGGCGACACCGAGGCCGATGCCAGAGAGCGTTCCGCCGCGATCCGGCGGCAACAGGTGAGCGGTCCGACCGCCATCCTCTTCCTGGAACAGGTATGGAACCGCGACCTCTCCGCCTACGACCCCGATGGGCCGCTTCCGGACATCGACCCCGATCTCACCGGGACGAACATCGCGCAGGGCCGCGTGAGTGCCTTCGGGGACCGTATGGACACGGCCACCAAATGGCGGAGCATGGCTGAAGCGAAGTCCCTCTCCATACGAGAGTTGATGATTGAGGTCACGAACCGAGCCTCGTTCGTGGGCACCCCGGAGCAGGTGGCCAGCCAGATCGAAAAGGCGGTGGCGGTGCGGGCCGCGGACGGGTTCATCCTGGTGCCCCACGTCACCCCGGGGGGTCTCGACGAATTCGCCGACTCCGTGGTGCCCATTCTGCAGGAGCGCGACCGATTCCGAACCGACTACCAGGGCCCGACGCTGCGTGACCATCTGGGCCTCCCATCGGCGCGCTCGTCACGAAACACTCGGACCGTCGTCGGCGCGAGCCGCATATGACCACCGCACGGGTGCCTCTGGGGATCCTGGACCTGGTGCCGGTGAGCTCGGGCTCAACTGCCGCTCAGGCCGTCCGGAACTCGGTCGATCTGGCCCAGACCGCGGAGCGACACGGCTACCGCCGCTACTGGTTCGCCGAACACCACCTGAACCCGGGAGTCGCCGGATCGTCGCCTGCCCTCATGATCGCCATGGCGGCCGCGGCAACGGATCACATCCGCCTCGGATCAGGCGGAGTGCAGAGCGGCCATCGGACCGCCCTCTCGGTGGTCGAGGAGTTCGGTCTCCTCGATGCCAGGTACCCGGGAAGGATCGACCTGGGCATCGGCCGTTCCGGTGGACGCACGTTCCTCCGAGACCGACTGGCCGTACCCTCCGCTGCAAGCAATGGTGAGCGATCGTCACCTGGGTCTCGACGCACTGAGAACGGATTGCTGATCCCTGCCCCACCGTCGCTGCGTAATCTCGCCAAGGCGCCAAGGATCGCCCTGACGGCGGATCTCCTCCAGCAGGAGAACGCCGAGTCGGCCGATTATGGGGATCTCGTCGGAGACGTCCTGGGGTTGCTCCACGGCAGCTACCGCTCCCGCGACGGTCTCGACCCCCGTCCGGTGCCCGGAACAGGCGCAGACGTCGAACCGTGGATCCTCGGCAGCAGTGCAGGCGAGAGCGCCGAGATTGCCGGTCGCTTGGGTATTCGATTCGCCGCCAGCTATCACATCAGCCCGGCCACAGCCCTCGGGGCGGTGGAGGCATACCGGAAGGCCTTCGTCCCTTCGCAGGATCTCGATCACCCCTACGTGGCGGTCTCAGCAGACGTCGTGGTCGGCCCCGACGACGAGAGCGCCCGGCGGCTGGCCGCCGGCTACGCACTCTGGGTCAGGAGCATCCGAAAGGGTGAGGGAGCGATGCCGTTTCCTGGTCCCGATGAAGCGGGCAAGCACACCTGGGACGACGAGGATCGGGCCCTCGTACGCGACCGAGTCGACACGCAGTTCGTCGGGTCCCCCGTGACGGTGGCACGCGAATTGGCTCGCCTTCAAGAGGCGACGGATGCAGACGAAATCATCGTCACCACCATCACGCACAGCTACGAGGACCGAAAGCGATCCCATTCGTTGTTGGCGCAGGAATGGTTCGGCGACCGGGCTCCCTCCGGGGAACGGACGGTCGAACGCCTGCACCAATAGCGGATACGAGGCGGGAGCCCTACAAGCGGCGACCGGCCTGGCCTCTTGGGAAGGGGAGCCGAACCCAGCGATGGCCGGCGGGGAGGTCAGACCGGTGTGCGCAGACCGGCGACGGTGGCCCCGGCCAGTGCCGGGCCCTCGGTGTGCAGGTGGCAGCGGACGACCGTGCCGGTGGGGGTGGTGAAGGGCTCGGGGTCGACCCGGGCGCAGACATCCATGGCAAACGGGCAGCGTTGCCGGAACCGGCAGCCGATGCTGGTGTCGAGCGGGGTACCGACCTCTCCGGTCAGCACGATCCGCTCGCGGGAGCGTTGGCGCTCAGGGTCGGGCACCGGGATGGCCGACAGGAGGGCCGCGGTGTAGGGGTGGGTCGGTCGCAGGTACACATCGTCCGCCGTACCCTCTTCGACGATCTTTCCCAGGTACATGACGGCGATGCGGTCGCTGAGGTGCCGCACTACCGACAGGTCGTGGGCGATGAACAGGTAGGCCAACCCCAGCCGGTCCTGCAGTTCGCTGAGGAGGTTGATGACCTGGGACTGCGTGGACACGTCCAGGGCGCTGACCGGCTCGTCGCAGACCAGGAGCTTCGGCTCGAGGGCCAGCGCCCGGGCGATGGCGATGCGCTGGCGCTGCCCGCCGGAGAATTCGTGGGGCTGGCGCCCGAGCACGTGGCGGCCGATGCCCACCTGGCCCAACAGCTCGATCACCCGCTGTTCGCGCTCGCTTGCCGAGAGCTTGGTATGGATCTGCAGGGGCTCACCCACGATCTCTGCGATGTTCTGGTGGGGGTCGAGCGACGAGTAGGGGTCCTGGAAGATCATCTGCATGGCCAGGCGGCTGCGCCGGAGGGGAGGGCCCGACAGGGTGGTGACGTCATGGCCGTCAAGCACGATGGAACCACCGGTCGGGTCGATGAGGCGTAGGACGAGACGCGCCAGCGTTGACTTGCCCGAGCCGCTCTCCCCGACGAGACCCAGCGTGGTGCCGGGCTGCAGGGTGAGGTCGACCCCGTCGACCGCGTTGACCCGGCCGGTCACCCTCCGCAGGAAGCCAGTGCGGACCGGGAACTGCTTGGAGAGCCCAACGAGTTCGAGGAGTGGCCGGCTGTTGACCGTGACGGCGGCCTCGACGGCAAAGGACTGGTCGAGGGCATCCAGCCGGGTGCCGGCGAGGGTGAGCTCGTCCTGGCGCACACACCGAGCCAGCGCGTTCTTCGGTTCCCCACGCTTCGTACCGGCGGGGTCTGCATCGTGCCCGTCGACGCTCTGGTCCGCCCCACCGCGCCGGTCGTCGTCACGGACGTCGGGCGCGGGAAGGTCGGCCTCCGGTGCGTCCACTCCAGCACCGCTGACGGTCGGGGCATCGACGGCGAGACGGTCGAGCTCGGGCCGCAGAGGGGGACGAAGGACCACCGGGGGGGTCGCGCAGCGTGCGATGGCGTAGGGGCACCGGGGGGAGAAGCGACAGCCTGCGGCGAACTGGTCGGGCCGGGGCACCATGCCCGGGATGGCGTGGAGGTGCTCGCCGGGCGGGGTGAGCTGGGGTATCGACGACAGAAGGGCCTCGGTGTAGGGGTGCCGGGGCCGGGCGAACACGTCGTTCACCTCGGCATGCTCGACGATCTGGCCGGCGTACATGACCACGACGTCGTCGGCCACGTCGGCGATCACGCCGAGGTCGTGAGTGACGAAGATCATCGCCATCTCCTCTTCGCGTTGCAGGTTGTGGAGGAGCGCGACGATCTGTGCCTGGGTGGTGACGTCGAGGGCGGTGGTCGGCTCGTCGGCGATCAGCAACTTGGGCGAACAGGACAGGGCCATGGCGATCATGACCCGTTGGCGCATGCCGCCCGAGAAGGCGTGGGGATAGTCCTTGGCCCGGTTCTTGGCGTCGGGGATCTCCACTCGTTCGAGCATCTCGACGGCGATCTTCCAGGACTCGTCCCGACTGAGGTGGCGGTGGGTGCGCACCTGCTCGGCCACCTGGTTTCCCACGGTGAACGCCGGGTTCAGACTTGTCATGGGCTCCTGGAAGATCATGGAGATGTCGTTGCCGCGGATCTGACGGAGCTCACCCGGGCCGAGGCGCATGAGGTCGCGACCCTCGAAGCGGGCTGATCCCGAGACCCTCGTGACCTTGGGCGGCAGGAGGCCCATCACGGCCAGCGCCGAGACCGTCTTGCCCGACCCGCTCTCCCCTACGAGCCCGAGGGTCCGGCCTGGCCATACGGAGAACGTGGCCTCTTCCATCACGGGTAGCCATTCCCCATTGGTCAGGAACTCGATGCGCAGGTCCTCGACGGACAACAGCGGGGTCTCCGAGGCGGGATCGGGAGTGGCCCGGGCGCTCGGGTCCGGGCCTCGGCCG
>DATNLP010000606.1:0-6760 GCA_035602795.1 Acidimicrobiales bacterium
GATCGGCGACGACTGGCCGACGCCGCAGGGTGCATCGTTCAGGTCCTGGATCCACGACTGCGTGAGGCTGAGCGTGGACGCGGCGGCGACCGACGGCGCGCCGACCGACGGAGCGGAGACGGGTAGTGCGGAGAGCGCGGCCCACGCGATGCACGCTCCGGTCGTGGTGATACCTGCGAGCACGAGTCGTGCCGTCAACTTGCGCGCGTGCCTCACCGTGTAGATCCCCCTTATTCGCCTCGCCAGAACGTAACCGCTGGCGCTGGCCCCATTGAGCGCGCCCCCCGGTGGCCATCGGGCAGCGCCGGTAGCATCCTGCGCCGTGCCCGTACCTGCCTCCGACTCCGGCGCCGGCGGTCCCGACGCCGGCGGACCAACGCCTGAAACCCCGGTAGAGGTGGATCGGGCCAATGCGGCCGACGCTCTGGAGGCCGCCTTCGCTCGCCTCGCCCCCCAGCACAGCGACGCCTGGAACTTCGGCGCCGCCTTCACCCATCTCGGCGACCGCTACGGGCCCTACCACCCGGGCGCGTCGGCGCTGTCCGATGCCATGGAGTCGTCCGGGCGTACGACGCGGCGACCGGGGCGCCTGGGCCGGTTGCGCCGGGACGGCGGCGCTCGGCCGGGCGCGGAGGAGAAGACCGAACTCGAGGACGCGCTGGGTCACGTGGTCGAGGCCTTCCGCTTCCTGTCGTCCCGGGTGGCGACGCTCGAGGCGCGCCTGGCCGCGCAGGACCGGCCGGTCGACGGGGCGGCCTGGTTCGCCCCGGCGCGCGAACTGGGCCCGTGGGTCGAGCCGGTGGCCGCGCACGTGCGGGCGGCCACGCCGGGTGGCGACGTGGTGCACGCCGACTGTGGCGAGGGGGCGCTTCTCGACGCGCTCGCGGGCGCCGGCGTGGCCGCCCACGGGGTCGAGCCGCGTGGCGCGGTGGCCCTCGACGCGCTCGAACGCGGCCGGGCCGTCACCATCGGCGAGGCCTCCGAGGACCTGGCGGGACGCCCGGCGGCGTCGGTGGGTGGCATCGTGCTGAGTGGCGTGGTGGACCGTCTCCCGTTGCACGCGCTGGTGTCGCTGCTCGGGCAGTGCACCCGCACCCTGGCCCGCGGCGCGCCGCTCGTGGTGGTGTCCGAGGCGACGGCGACGCGGGAAGCGCCGGCCGACGACGTGGTCCCCGGGACGCCGCTCCACGCGGCGACGTGGCACGTGCTCCTCGAGCGCGCCGGGCTGGTGCAGATCGAACCGCTGACCGCGGCGGGCGGGTACGACGGCCGGTTCGCCCTGTCGGCCGCCATGCCCTCGTGAACGGGGTCCACCACTTCGTCCCCGTCCTTCACCACGGCGACGCCGTCGGGCGCCATACCTTGCGCCTGCGCGACGCGTCGCGCTCCCGCGGGCTCGAGTCGCACATTTACGTCGACACGATCGAGCCGGACACGGCGGGCGAGACGCGTCCGGTGCTGTCGTACCCCGAGGCGGCGCGGCCGGGCGACGTCGTCGTCTACCAGTTCGCCACGGCGTCGGCCATGGCGCCCTGGCTGGCCGGGCGCCCGGAGATCTTGGTGGTGAACTACCACAACATCACGCCGCCGGAGCTGATGGCGCCGTGGGACAACCACCTGGCCCTGGGCCAGCTGCGGGCCCAGGGGGACCTGCGCCTGCTGGCGCCCCGCGCCGCGCTGGCCGTGGCCGACTCGGCGTACAACGAGGCCCACCTGGCCGAGGCGGGGTTCGTCCGGACGGCCGTCATCGCGCCGTCGGCCAACCTGGACGGCGTCGGCGCTGCGGGCGCCGTCACGGCGGACCGGCCGGAACGCACGGACGGTGCCGGCGCACGCTGGCTCGCCGTTGGGCGGGTGTCGCCCAACAAGGCGCTCGAGAGCACGGTGGCCGCGCTGGCCGTCGCCCGCGCCCACGGCGACCCCGCAGCCACGCTGCTCGTGGTGGGCAAGCCGGCGACCGACTCCTATGCTGCTGCGCTGCACCGCTACGTGGCCGAGCTGGGCCTGAGCGGAGCGGTCACCTTTACCGGCCACGCCAGCGACGCCACGGTGGCAGCCGCCTACGCCTCGGCCGACGTGCTGGTGGTGACGTCGGAGCACGAGGGCTTCTGCGTGCCGGTGGTCGAGGCCATGTCGATCGGCCTGCCCGTGGTGGCCTTCGACCAGGGCGCGCTGCCCGAGGTGCTCGGTGCCGCCGGTGCCTTGGTCGGCGACAAGGACCCCTACGCGCTGGCGGCCGCCATCGGCGCGCTGCTCGGTGACGCGCCGCGGCGCGACGCCATGGTGGAGGCGGGTCGCCGGCGCCTGGCCGAGTTGGACCTGGCCACGGCGGCCGACCGCTTCGTGGACCTGCTGCTGGGCCTGACGCAGCCCGCGGGGTCGGCGTGAGCGGCATCCATCAGTTCGTCCCCATGCTCCACCGGGCCGACGCGGTGGGGCGCCACACCAGGCGACTGCGCGACGTCATGGTGGCGCGGGGCATGACGTCGAACATCTACGTCGAGCTGATCGACCGCGAGACCGAGGCGGAGACCCGCCCCTACGCGAGCTACGCGGCCGACGCGGCTCCGGGTGACGTCCTCGTCTACCAGTTCGCCACCGCCTCGGACATGGCCCCGTGGTTGCAGGCACGCCCGGAGTCCCTCGTCGTGAACTACCACAACGTGACGCCGCCCGAGTTCTACGGGGCCTGGGACAACGGCATGGCGCGCCACCAGCTACGGGCGCAGCTGGAGCTGCGTGCGCTGGCCCCGCGGGTGGAGCTCGGCCTGGCCGTCTCGTCCTTCAACGAGGCGGAGCTGCGCCAGGCCGGCTACACGCGCACCGCCGTCGTGCCGCCCGCCGCCATGGTGCCCGCCGGAGCCGGAGCCGGAGCCGGATCAGGCGCAGGCGCAGACGGGGCGCAGTCGTCACCAACGCGGTCGAGCGGGACCCGCTGGATCAGCGTCGGCCGGCTCGCCCCGAACAAGGGGATCGAGTACGCCGTCATGGCGCTCCTGGTGGCGCGGCGGCACCACGACGCCGCGGCCACGCTCACCGTGGTCGGCCGGCCGGTGGTGGCGTCGTACACCTCGGCCCTGCTCCGCTTCGTCGACGAGCTCGGCCTGCGCCACGCGGTCACCTTCACCGGGCCCCTGAGCGACCACGAACTGGTCGGCGCCATGGCGGCCTCCGACGTGTTCGTCCTCACCTCTCGCCACGAGGGCTTCGGGGTGCCGGTGCTCGAGGCCATGACCCTGGGACTGCCGGTGGTGGCCAACGCCGCCGGCGCGCTGCCCGAGATCGTCGGCGACGCCGGGGTGCTGGTCGACGCCACGGACCCGTACGCGACGGCGGACGCCGTGGCGGAGCTGGTGGCGGACCCGGCCCGCCGCCGCGCCCTGGCCGAAGCGGCGCGGGAGCGACTAGGGATTCTCGACCTGGAGAGTGCCGGCGATCGTGCCGTCGATCTGATCGCCTCCCTCGCCCGCTGACCGCGACGGCGCGCCTCCGGGTCGCCGCTCTCGTGTGTGGCGGCCCGGGGCCAATGGGCGGATACTGGTTCCGGCAACGATGACGGAGGCCCCCAATGGCAGTCCAGCTCAACCACACGATCGTCTCGGCCGAGGACAAGGAAGCCTCGGCGAGATTCCTGGCCGAGATCCTCGGGCTCGACGCACCCACACCCTTCGGACCGTTCCTGTGCGTCGAGACGGCGAACGGGGTCAGCCTGGACTACGCCGACCGCGCCGGGCCGTTCGAACCCAACCACTATGCGTTCCTCATCAGCGAGGACGAGTTCGACGCCGTCTTCGCCCGCGTCACCGAACGGCAGCTGACCTTCTGGGCGGACCCGATGCACACCCGGGAAGGCGTGATCAACGACCACGGGCGCGGCTTCTACTTCGAGGACCCGTCCGGTCACAACATGGAGGTGCTGACGCGGGCCTACGGCACCTGAAGGGCTGGGGCCGATCGACGCCAGCGCGGAGGCAACGCCGCTCCGGGCACCGCTTTCCCCGGACCTCGCCGGTCGGTCAGACCCCTACGGCCTCCCGTACCAGTGAGACGAAGCGGTCGGTCGATGCGGCCAGGTCGAAGCCGGCGGCCCTTTCCCGGCCCGCCGCCGCCAGCACGGCGCGCAGCCGTTCGTCACGCAGCACCCGTCCGACCGCCGCCGCGAACGCCACGGGCGACTTGTCCGGCAGCACCAGCCCGGCGTCGGCCACCGTCTCGGGCACCGCCGTCACCCCGTAGGCGACGATCGGCACGCCGTGCCCCATGGCCTCGGCCAGCGGCACGCAGAATCCCTCGTGGTCCGATGCCGTCACGAAGACGTCGGCCGCCCGGAAGTAGGCCTCGAGCTCGGCGCCCGACACCGACCCGGGCAGATACACGGCGTCGCCCAGGCCCAGTTCCTCTATGAACGCCTGCAGCGCCGGCTCGTAGGTCGTGCCGAGCGGCGACCCCACGAGATGTAGCCGTGCCGCCGGGTCGTCGGTGCGGCGCAACACGTCGAGCATCTTCACCAGGTCGTGCGGTGCCTTGTGGGGCGAGATCTTCCCCACGTACAGCAGGTCCGACCCGCCCTGGCGTTCCCGGCGCGCCGCCAGCCGCGCCGAGAGCTCGGGGTCGGGGTCGTCGCTCTTGGCGTGCATGTCGATGAGCAGCGGCACGACGGCCGTGCCTTCGTAACCGAGCGCCAGCAGCTCGGACTCGTTGTACGCCGAGTCCGCCACCGCGAAGCGCGACTGCGACGCCAACCGGGCCAGCTGCGTGCGCCCGAGCGACGCCTCGTAGGCCACGTTGGGCTCCCAGTCGCGCAACAGCGCGGCCGGCGTGATGTTGTGGTAGTTCACGAGCTTCGGCTCCGAGCGCGCCGCCACAATGTCGTAGACCGGGCTGCCGATCGACGCCTGGTACAGCAGCCACCGGTCGCGGCCCGCCCGGCCCAACTCGATCACCGGGCGGCCCTCGTGCTCCACGTCGGGCGTGAGGCTGCCGTAGAAGATGTCGGAGTCGATGCCGGACTTGCGCAACCCGTCGCGCAGGTTGAGCGCGCTCACCCCTATTGCGTCGCGGCTGGCCAGTGACGGAATGACCTGGTCGACCCGCACGGGCGTGCAGCATACCGGTGCACCTGCAACGCCTTTCCCGCCCCGGCATGCCCCGGTTCACCGGGGTGGCGCCTCTATCCTCTGTTGGATCGTGCCGGACCGATCCCATGTCGCGCCTCCCGCCGTCCGTCGCCGGCGGCGCGGCGGGGCCGGCGCGGCCGCCTTCGTCCTCACCTTCGTCTTTGCGGTGCCCGCCGCCCTGGTCAGCCTCCCATCGGTCGCGGCGGCCTACCCGTCGTCCACCGTGGTCATCAGCGGCCATGGATTTGGCCACGGCATCGGCATGGGCCAGTGGGGCTCGCTCGGCTACGCCATCGGGGCGGACAACGGCGACGGCAACTTCACGTACCAGCAGATCCTCGACAACTACTACGGCGGCACCACGCTCACGCCGACCAGCGACGCCACGTCCATGCACGACGGCAACGTCATTGTGGCCATGACGGAGGCCAACGACGCCTACACCATTGCCGCCGCCGCCGACCCCGGTGTCGCCGTGACCTATACCGGCGGCTCGGCGCCGGCCGTGATGTTCCAACCCTCGGGCACCTCGGGCGTCTTCAGCATCTGGACGGCGGCCGGCTGCGCCGGCCCGACCTGGACGGAGGTCGGGACGACCTCGACGCCGACGACCTCGGCGGCCGACGCGGGGCCGGTCGACCTGTGCACGACGAGCGACACGCTCGAGCTGCACGGCACGCTCACCGCGCTCCTCAATTCGTCGGGCGACGAGCGCACGGTCAACACGGTGCCCATTGAGGAGTACGTGGCCGACGTGGCGGCCGCCGAGTCGCCCTCCACGTGGGCCACGCTCGGCGGCCCCGGACCGCAGAGCGCGTCCTGGGGCTTCCAGCAGACCGAAGCCCAGGTGGTGGCCGCCCGCTCCTACGTGGAGGCCGACCCGCTGGGCTACGGCGGCTACGCGGACACCTGTGACCAGACCTGCCAGAGCTACCCGGGCATCGAATGGGAGAACCTCTACGACGACGGGGCGGCGGCCGACACCGCGGGCCAGGTGATGATGGACGACGGCACCAGCACGGTGGCCACGACGGAGTACTCGGCGTCCTCGGGCGGCTACACGACCGGCGACCAGTTCCCGGCTGTGCCCGACGACGGCGACGGCGTGTGCATCAACTCCTCGGTCTGCAACCCGAACCACGACTGGTCGGTCTCGGTGCCCGTCTCGACCGTCGAGGCCGCCTACCCGCAGATCGGGACCCTGGCCTCGTCCGCCGTCACCCAGCGCAACGGCTACGGCGACTACGGCGGCCGGGTGGAGCAGATGACGATCGACGGCTCGAGCGGCTCGGTCTCGGTCACCGGCGACGCCTTCGCCGCCGCGGTCGGGTTGCCGTCCGACTGGTTTACCTTCGGCGGCCAGGCCAGTGGCGGTGTCGGCGGCTACTGGATCGACGCCGCCGACGGCGGTGTCTTCAGCTTCGGCAACGCGCAGTTCTTCGGCTCCATGGGCGGCAAGCCGCTGAACCAGCCGATCGTGGGCATGGCCTCGACCAGCGACGCCGGCGGCTACTGGGAGGTGGCCTCCGACGGCGGCATCTTCAGCTTCGGCAACGCCACCTTCTACGGCTCGATGGGCGGGAAACCCCTCAACCAGCCGATCGTCGGCATCGCCGCCACCCCGGACGGCAAGGGTTACTGGG
>DATNLP010000613.1:0-3109 GCA_035602795.1 Acidimicrobiales bacterium
CGCCGTCCGCGCCGTGGTGCCGCCCGACCAGTTGGCGGACGCGGCCCGGGCGCTGGCCACCGAGCTGGCCGCCAAGAGCCCGATCGCCCTGCGGCTCGCCAAGGAGTCGATGAACCGGGTCGAGGGCCTCCCGCTGCGCGACGCCTACCGGACCGAGCAGGACTACACGGCGCGCCTGCAGGGCTTCGAGGACGCCAAAGAGGCGCGCCAGGCCTTCCTCGAGCGGCGACCTCCCGACTTCCTGTGGCGCTAGGCGCCGGGCGCCGCGCCGCGTCCCTCCTTGACCGTGCACCGGTCCGGCCGGCACGGGCGTCGGTCGACGACCCCTCCGGTTCGACGAGCTGACCGGGGAGGTGCGGACGTGCGCATCGGCCTCCACGCTCTCGGCATCGGTGCCGGCGCCGATCCGCTCGTGATCAGCGCCGTCGCCGGGACGGCCGAGCACTGCGGCTTCGCCACGCTGTGGGCCGGCGAGCACGTCGTCATGGTGGACCGCACCGACTCGACGTATCCGTACGCGGACGACGGGCGCATCGCGGTGCCGAGCGCGGCCGACTGGCTGGACCCGCTCGACCTGCTCGCCTTCCTGTCCGCCACGACCTCGACCATCCGGCTGGCCACCGGCGTCCTGCTGTTGCCCGAGCACAATCCGGTCGTGGTGGCCAAGCGGGCGGCCACCGTCGACGTCCTGTCCGGCGGGCGCTTGACGCTCGGGATCGGGATCGGATGGTCGGCCGAGGAGTTCGCCGCCCTGGGCGTGCCCTTCCACGGCAGAGGAACACGGGCCGAGGAGTACATCGACGTGCTGCGCGCCCTCTGGCGCGACGACGTCGCCTCGCATACGGGTTCCCACGTGCAGTTCGACCGGGTGCGCTCGTATCCGAAGCCGATCCGCCGCGTCATCCCGGTGGTGCTCGGGGGGAACAGCGACGGCGCGCTGGAACGAGTGGCCCGGTGCGCGGACGGCTGGTACGGGTTCAACCTCTCGCTCGAGACGCTGCCCGAGCGGTTGGGCTTCTTACGCTCGGCCTGCCTGGAACGGGGTCGACCCGCGTCCGGGCTCGACATAGCGGTCGCCCTCATCGGGGCGTCCGCGACCGACCTCCCGGAGCTCGAGGCCCTGGGGGTGTCCGAGATCGTGCTGGTAGAGGCGCCGCCGCCGGATGGGCGCGACGCAGCGGACTGGGTGGAGGGGTTGGCCCGCACCTGGCGGGTCACGGCGTGACCACGAGCTGGCACAGCATTGAGGTGATGGGCGGCGTCACCCGACGCCTGCTGGTCGCCGAACCGACGGGCACGCCGTCCATGGTGCTCTTGAGCCTGCACGGCAGCCGGTCCAGCCCCGAGGGCCAGCGGCGCCTGAGCCGCATGGAATCCCTGACCGTCCGGGGCGCCGTGGTCGCCTTCCCGCAGGGTGGGCTGCCCTTGGGCTCGGGCTGGGAATGGGACCTCTCCGGTGACCAGGCCTTCCTGGAGGCGGCGGTCGACTACCTGCGCGAGAGGTTCCGGCCGTCGAGCGCGCTGCTGGGCGTGAGCGGCATGTCGGGTGGCGCCCGCATGGCCAGTCGCTACGCATCCACCGCACGCCACGAGGTGGCGGTGCTGGGAGCGGTGGCCGGGCTGCGGTCCCCGGCGCCCGTCCCGTTGCCGCACCCTGTGCGCGTGGTCGCCTTCCACGGCACGAGCGATCGCATCAATCCCCTTTCCGGCAGTGGGACCGCCCGCTGGAACGAAAGCGTTCTGGATGCCGCGATGGCGTGGGCACGGGCCAACGACGTGCCGGCGGAGCCCCGGCAGGAGCAAGTGACCGGCGCGCTGACCCGTTTCTCGTTCGGTCCCGACGAGGGTCCGGGAGCCGTCACCCTGTGGGTGGCACGGGGCGCGGGCCACACGTGGCCCGGTTCGCGGCTGTCGCTCGGCCTCCGGCTGTTCCTCGGGCGCACCTCCCACGACGTCGACGCCACCGCGGAGATCTGGCGGGCCGTTCAGCAGGCGTGACGCGTAGGGCATGGCGCTGGTGTCGTCGCGGGCCCACCTCCGTCGCGAGTTGTGAACAGCCCTCACCGGTTGAGAGCCCGGGGGTGGTAGCACTCCTGGTCGCGCCGGGTTATCACCCTTGCCATCCGACCCGGTGTCTCGCATCATGATTGTCCATGACAGCCGCGTGGTACTGCAGGCGGGCGACGTGGGGACGCACCTGGCAGTCGATGGTGGTGGTCGCCGTTCTTTGCGGGCTCTTGGGCGCGGCCGCGCTGGCCGCGCTGGCCGGCGCGCGGCGGACCGAGTCGGCCTATGGACGGTACCTGCGCGCCACCAACGCCAGCGACGTCTTCGTCAACGTCCCGTCTCCGGATACCTCCTTGATTGCGAGGGTCGCAGCACTGCAGGGCGTCCGATCGAGCGCCGCGTGGCTGGGGTTCGACGCTAACCCCGTCGTGCACGGACACGTCGACGACTCGTTCGTGACCGACGGCTTCGCCGGCAGCGTCAACGGTGACCTGTTCACCCAAGACAAGATGACCGTGGAGAAGGGACGGCTTCCTCCACTCCGTTCGACCAACGAGATCGCGTTGACGCCGGGGTTGGCTCGCCTCTTCGGTGTGGGAGTCCGGGGCAGGGTGACCTACCAATTCGAGAACGCCCTCTCGCCGAACAACGCGACGACGGGTTATCGGACCTACCGAGTCGCGGCCATCGTCGACCTGCCCCCGGTCCTCGTCGACCAGTTCGACCAGGTCAACAGCGCCGTCCTACCGCCGGCGGCCACGGCGGCGACCGAACGCCTGCCCAACCCGGTCGAATTCTCGTGGGTCGGACTGCGCCTCACGAGGGGCGGCGCGGGCGTCCCGGCGCTGCAAGCAACCGTGGGGCGCCTCCAACGGCAGGTGGGCAACGGCTACATCTTCGCCATCCGCAAGCTGGACACGGTGCACCAGCAGGTGCAAGAGGCCATCCGGCCGCAGGCGGTCGCCTTGGCCGTGTTCGGCGCCTTCGCGCTGCTCGCCCTCTTGGTGCTCATCGGGCAGGCGCTGGTGCAGATGCTCGCCCGGTCGGCGTCGCAGTCCGGTGCCCTGCGAGCAATGGGGCTGACGACGGCGCAGACAGCGCT
>DATNLP010000619.1:0-2891 GCA_035602795.1 Acidimicrobiales bacterium
CCCGCCGCGCCGTGGCCGCCCTGACCGACGCCGTCGGCACGCCGTCACGGGCCGACCCGACCGCCGCCGCGTCCGTGGCCGCCCGGCTGGCGGTGCGTCTGGCCGGCGCCGGCGCCGTGGTCCCGACCGACGCCGTCAATGCGTCACTCGTCCTCCTGGCGGACCACGAGCTCGCCACCTCCACGGTGGCCGTGCGCGTGGCCGCCTCGGTCCGCTCCGATCCCTACGACGCCTTCCAGGCCGGACTGGCCACCCTGGCCGGCCCGTTGCACGGCGGCGCCAGTCAGCAGGCCTACGAGCTGCTGGCCTTGGCCGAACGCGACGGCGCGCCGCGCGCCCTCGACGACGTCATGCGCGAGCGGGGCTATGCGCCCGGCTTCGGTCACTCCGTCTACAAGAGCGGTGACCCTCGTTTCGGCGCACTGCTGGCGCTGGCCGAACCGCTGCTGAGCGACGAGCGGCGGGCCATCCTGCGCGAGGTCATCGCCCTGGCCGCGGCGCACGAGGTGCCCCTGGCCAACTGCGATCTCGCCCTGGCCGCCATGAGCTGGGGCACCGGCATGCCACCAGACACCGGGCGGACCCTCTTCGCCGTGGCTCGCGTGGCCGGGTGGGCGGCGCACTACATGGAGGAACTGACCGAGCCGTCCTTGCGCTTCCGGGCCCGCGCCGTCTACAGCGTCTAACCGGTCCGGGAGTGCAGGCTCGGCGTCTCATCCCCGGGCAGGGGGTCGAGGACCTCGACCTTCACAATTTTGGTATCGCGGATCGGATAGGGGTCCGGGTACTCGACGACCCGCACCCGCCCCGTCGGACGGAAGCGCCCGCTCTCGATGACCTCTCGCGGCACGTAGGGGTCGAGGCCCATGCTGCGGAACAACCGCGCCGTCGGCTCCCAGATGCTCACCCGCTCGTGCCAGCGCAGCCGGTCCAACTTGCGCAGGAGCACCATGAACGTCACCAGCGAGCCGGCCAGCGCCCCACAGACCAGGGCCCCGGGGATGGTGCCGCCCGGGAGAATCGCCAACAGCCCGGCGAACACGAGAAGGAGCAGGAGGAGGCCGCCCCATTCGATGGTCGACAGCGCCTGCCCCGTCGCCGACTCGATCAGCGCACGGTCGAGGTTCATGTTGATGCACAGGCCGACGAGCTCTTTGTAGACGGCCTCCTCCTGCGCGTCCTCGGGGTCGAGCGCGATCACGGCCTCGATGAGCTCGAGGTGGGACGGCGTCGCCCGGTAGTAGTCGACGAGGCGGTAGTCGATCTGGTCCGTGAGGTGGAGGTCGACCAGTTCGCGGATGTGCTCCTTGTCGCGCTCGCCGAAGACGGCCACGGCCTCGTGGATGGCGAACAGTGACGAGTTCCCCTTGGCCACGAGGTCCTGAATCAGCGACAGCCGTTCCCTGGTGCGCACGATGGTGAAGGCGAGGAGGACGCCGAAGAGGAAGGCCGCCATGCTCGCCATGGCCACGTCGACCCGCACGTCGCCACGGTCTGATCCGACCAGGAGGGACGCGATCGCCACCAGTGCGCCGGCCACGATGGCCGGGACCACGACGATCTCGCCGTTGGCCAGCTTGGTTTCGAGTTCATTGAACTTTCGCATCATGTGGGTGGGCGCCTGCCGTCAACGCGACGTTCTGGCCTTTCCGCCTCGCACCGACGATATCGAAGATGCCATTCCCGTTGCCGACGCTCGTGACGACGGGGTGAACTCAGCGCGGGGCTCGAGACCCCCGCCACCACCACCGCCACCCGGCCGCCGGCTATCTGCTCATCCCGCGCCGATGACGATGGCCGACGGGTGCCCCCCCAAGTGGATGGGTTTGCCCACACCGCCGGTGGCCAGCGTCACCGGAACCAGCGTCCCGGCCTGCTGCGTCACCCATGCGGTGTTGCCGGTCGCGTCGAGCGCGATGCCCTGGGCGATCCCCGGCAGCGCGATCTTCGTCCCGAGGTCCGGCCCCAGCGCGGTCAGGCTCACCGGCACGACACCGGCGCCACCGCACACGTACGCGGTCGCTCCCGAGGGTGCCACCGCGATGCCGGTCGGGTTGAGCGGCAGCGGGACGGTCGGGCCTGCCCGCAGGGTCGACACGTCGATGGACGTCAGCGTGCTGTTGGTGAAGTTGCCCACCAACACCTCGCTCCCGGCCACGGCCAGGGTCTGCGGTCCGGGCCCCACCGTGATCGGTGCGCCGGCCTGCATGGTGTTCACGTCGATCGGCGTCACCTGATTGCTGCCGAAGTCGGCTACGAAGGCCGTCCCCTCTCCCGAGACGGCGATGGCGACCGGCTCGTTGCCCACCGGGATGGCGGGGCCCGGCCGCCAGGTGCCCAGGTCGACCGGCGTCACCGTGTTCGAGTCGAGGTTGGCCACCAGCGCAATGCCCTTGTCCCCCGACCCCCCGGGGACCACCGCCACGGCGTCGGGTTCGACGCCGACGCCGGCGATGTGCACGACGCGGTGAGTGGCCGGGTCGACCTCGTGCAGGGTGTCGTCGCCCTGGGTGACCACGAGCAGGCCGGCCTCGCCGGCCGTGTAGGCCAGGGCGGAGGGCAGGCTGCCGAGCACCACCTGCTTGCCCACTTTCTGGGCGGCCAGGTGCACGGGCGTGACGCCCTTGCCGGGCAGCGTCACCGAGGCGCTCGTCGCCACCCAGGCCACGTCGCGCGTGAACGCGCTGCCGGCCGGGGTGCTGGAGCAGCCGGCGAGCACGGGTACCGCGGCGACGAGGGCGAGCGCCGCCAGCCCCCGGAGCCTCACGGTTCCCTCAGCCCCGCGCGCATGCGGCCCCGGCCGGTCGGTCGGCCGCGCTCCACCCGCTGGCGTCACCCTCGGGCCAGAAGTCGCCGGTCACGCTGTCCTGCACGTAGGTGACCGGCGCCGG
>DATNLP010000004.1:0-29502 GCA_035602795.1 Acidimicrobiales bacterium
CGAGTAGGTCGGCGTCGCCACCAGCAGCGGCGGCCAGCTCGGCTGCCTCTTCGTCGGCGGCCACGAATCCGGCCGCGGCCAGCGCGGCCTCGACGTCTGTCACGCCAGGTGGAGGGCGGCCGGTGCCGAGAGGGGAACCAGGGCGGCGGCTACTCGAGCATGGCCCCGGCGATGCGGGGTCCGGCCTCACCCGCGCCGTCAGCGTCAGCCGAGGCCGCAGTCGTGTTGGCGGCGTGGTTGGGCAGGAAGAGCGTCGGGATGAACGCGATCATGATGGCGCCGACCGACCACCAGAACGTGTGGGCGAACGCCGCCGCCACCGGGTCGGCCACCGCAGGTGGCAGCTTGACGGTGGAGGAGATGACGCCGGCACTGCCACCGGCCTTGGTCGCCAGCGGGCCGAGGTTGGCGATGATCTGGCGCTCGAGCACGACGGCGAACGCCGCGGTGGCCACCGAGCCGCCGATCAGGCGCACGATGTTCATGACGGTGGAGGCCTTGGGGATCTCGGCGTGGCTGAGGTCGAAGTAGGCGGCGGCCGTCACCGGCATCATCGACAGGCCCAGCCCGAGGCCGCGGGCGAAGAGCGTCAACGCCAGCCAGCCCTCGTTGGTCGAGGTCGTGACGAAGCAGAACGGCACCGTCGCCGCCGCCATCAGCAAGATGCCGAAGGGCACGACGCGCCGCGGGCCCAGCCGGTCGGTCACGGACCCGGCCCAGCGCATGATGCACGCCGCACCGAGGCCCTGGGGCGCCATGAGGAGGCCGGCCTGCCAGGCCTCCTGGCCGCGGGCCACCTGGTAGTAGATGGGCAGGAGGAACATGGAGCCGAACAGCGTCGCCCCGATGACGAAGATGCAGACGTTGGCGATGGCGAAGTTGCGGTGCTTGAACGGATTCAGCTCGAGGAGTGGGTTCTTCACGTGGAGCGCGTGGAGCACGAAACCCACCGTCAACCCCAACCCCAGCACGAAGCTGATCAGGACGGCGGGGCTGGTGAAGGACCCGGTGGTCCCGACCTCGGAAAGGGAGTAGAGCAGCGCGGCCAGGCCGGGGCCCAACAGGCAGAACCCCAAGCGGTCGAACGGGGTGGTGGTGTCGAGGCGCTCCGCGGTGTCGAACTTCGGTAGCCAGCGGCGCGAGAGGATCAGGGTGACGATGCCGATGGGCACGTTGATGTAGAAGATCCAGCGCCAGCTGTAGTTGGAGATGATGAGACCGCCGAGGACTGGGCCGAGGACGGGGCCCATGACCATGGGCACGCCGATGATGCTCATGACCCGGCCCATGCGCTGCGGGCCGGCGGCGCGGGCCAGCATCGACTGCCCGACCGGCAGCAGCATGCCGCCGCCCACGCCCTGGAGGACGCGGAAGGCGATCAACGAGTCGGCGGACCAGGCCAGGCCGCACAGGCTCGAGCCGAGGATGAAGAGGAGCGTGGAGAGCATCCAGACGCGCTTGGCGCCGAAGCGGTCGACGGCCCATCCGCTGACCGGGGTCACCAGGGCCAGGGCCAGCAGGTATGCCGTGGCCACCCACTGGATGGTGGTGACCGACACGTGGAAGTCCCGGGCCAGGGTGGCGAGCGCCACCGCCACAATGGTGGTGTCCAGGATCGACATGATCGACCCCAGGACGACGACGGTGGAGGTGTGCCGGAGCTCGGGCGGGAGGGTGTACTTGACGGCTGGCGTCCGTGCCATGGGAATACTTAATGGTACTCAAAGATAGAGGCTTGTCAAAGAGTTCGTCGGGTGCGACAATCGCGACATGGGGATGGCCGAAGAGGCCTTCGAGCGCATGCGGCGGATCGCCTTCGAGGGCGAGCACGTGGAGCGCATGGCCGCGCTCGGCGTGCGCACGAAGCTGTCGCCCGGGGTGATCAAGACGCTGGTCCGCCTCTCGAAGGGGGACGGCATCTCCATGGGGGAGTTGGCCCGGGGCTTCGGCTGCGATCCGTCTTACATCACGGCGCTGGTGGACGACCTGGACGCGCAGGGCCTGGCCCACCGGGAGCCCGCACCCGACGACCGCCGGGTCAAGACCGTGGTCCTGACCAAGGCGGGCCGCAAGCTGGCGGCGGAGATCGACGCCGTGCTGTCGGTGCCGCCAGCGGCGTTCGCCGCGCTGTCGAACGACGAGCTGCGCCAGCTACGTGAACTGCTGGACAAGATCCTCGATGCCGCCGGGCCGGCGACGCCGGGAGCCAGTGCACCCCGGGTGAAGGTAGGAGTCGCCTCCTCCTAGCGCCACCGCGGGTACGGGACGAGACGAGAGTGTCGACGCAGTGATGACTGGCGGCGAAGTGGTCTGCAGGAGCTTGGGACAGTTGCTGGAGTGGAGGCCGAGCACGTCGCCCGGTGCCACGCTCTGCTCGTGCAGCCGCCGGCCAGCGCCACGGCGGCGCCGCCTGCCCGCAGCTCGCGTGGCCCTGGACCACCGCGAAGAACCAGTTGGCGTCGGCTCTCACGAACGGCGCTTGGCCAGAATCATGCAGTACTGGGTCCCCGCGCCGATCACCTTCTCGAAGTCGAGCTGCCCTTCGTCGGCGGCAGCCCGCAAGGTAGCGAGGTCGACCGCTGAGCCGAGCCAGGCGGGGTTGGCCTGGCCCGCCGGACGGCGCCCGGTACGAATGGCGATCCACTCTCGGAGCCCCCGACCCCTCGAGCGCTTGAGGTGCACGCCCGGATCGTTGGACACCTGGAAGGCCGCCCAGCCACCGGGGCGCAGCACGCGCCCGATCTCCCTCACGTAGCCGTAGGTGATCTCAGGGTCGGGAATGTGCTGGAAGACGACGTGCGACACGCAGACGTCGACGCTGCCGTCCGTCAGCGGCTGCAGGCTGACCCCATCGCTTTGCACCCAGTGGACATTGGTGAGATGCGCGTTCTGCTCCCGGGCCTGCTCGATCATCTCGCCCGAGACGTCCAAGCCGTACACCTCGGAGGCGCGCCGCGACAGGACTCGCGTGAGCCGCCCGACGCCGCAACCGATGTCGAGCGCGACTGCGGCAGGGTCGACCGTGACGCCGAGCAGTTCGAAGATGCTATCCAAGTCGGTCTCGCCGCCCGCCCAGAAGCTGTCCTGCTCAGGGTCGCCGTACTGCCGCCGGTTGTCGATGAAGAAGTACGCATCCTCTCGCGCCCGGGCGTCCCAGAACTGTCCCATCTGTGCATCACTCATTGAGTCGCCCGCCTCTTTCGCACTGACACATTAGGCATTGGTACACCATCCAACCGTATGCATCGCTCGCTGCGGCCGGTTGCGCCGGTCCGGTGGCCATGATGGGCGCCAGTTATGGCGTGGCGGGACCCGGGTTCGCCGGGCCGTCGATGTCGCAGCGGAAGATCAGTAAAAGCCCGATACAGTTCCCCTACCCCCACACCGGAGCGGATCCCACTAGCGTCGTTTTCCGTGTGTCAGGCTGCTGCTTGTCTTGGGGATTGGCTCCTAGCGTCCGTGTTCTTCCTGGACAACAGGCCTCTTGCCCACCCTGGGTGCGCGGAATCGGCCGGTGTGGCTTGATAGGAGCGTGGCACTGTCCCCACTGATGTGTGTCCACCGATTGGTCCGTTCGCATCACCCACTGAGAAGGGCGACTAGATGATCACGCTAGGCATCGCGGCCCACAAGCGGACCGACGACGTACCAAGTTGGATGTCCTGGACGATCCTCCTCGATGCCGAGGCGGCCCAGGCGACTTGCATCGGCGAGCCTGCTTGACACGGCAGGAGCAAGCTCCCATGCCCGCCGTGAGTGTGAATCACCTGGCGAAGTCCTACGGCGACACGGTGGCCGTGCACGACGTCAGCTTCGAGGTGCAGAAGGGCGAGGTGTTCGCGCTGCTCGGCCCCAACGGCGCCGGCAAGACGACGACGGTCGAGATCCTCGAGGGCTTCCGCACGCGCAGCGCCGGGCATGTCGAGACGCTGGGCGTCGACCCGGCTGACCACGCCACCCAGCGCTGGCTGCGCACGAAGATCGGCGTGGTGCTCCAGGAGCTGGCCATCGAGCCGTACTACTCGGTGCGTCAGGTGCTGACGCGCAACGCCGGCTACTACCCGAACCCGCGGCCGGTCGACGAGGTGATCGAGCTGATCGGGTTGGACGAGAAGGCGGACGAGCGCATCAAGCGGCTGTCGGGCGGCCAGCAGCGACGCCTCGATGTCGGCCTCGGCATCATCGGCAACCCCGAGCTGCTCTTCCTCGACGAGCCGACGACTGGCCTCGATCCGTCCGGCCGTCGCGACACGTGGGAGCTGATCCGCCGCCTGGCCGGCGCCGGCACCACCGTGCTCTTGACCACGCACTACATGGACGAGGTGGAGGCGCTGGCCGACCGGGTGGCCGTGCTCTTCGGCCACGAGATCGTGGCGTCGGGGACGCCCGAGTCCATCGGCGGCCGCGATCTCGGCGCGGTGACCATCCGCTTCCGCCTGCCCGAAGGCGTGACGGCGGGTGAGCTGCCCGTGCCGGCGGAACGGGCCGACGATGGCCACGTGGCCATCCGCACCGAGGACGAGGTGCAGGTGCTGCATGACCTCACCGGTTGGGCGCTCGCCGGCGGCCACCCGCTCCAGGGCCTCTCGGTCCTACGGCTCTCGCTCGAGGACATCTACCTCGGCCTGACCGACGCCGGCGGGACGGGGCCGGGTCGCACCGAGGCCGCCGAGGGCGCCGCTGCCGTCACGGAGGCGGGCCGATGAGCGCGTCCACCGCCGGCACCGCCGGCACCGCCCCCACGGACGCACCGGTGCGCGGCTCGTTCCACGGCCTGCGGGACCTTCCCCTCGTGGCCCGGCAGGTCTACTTCGAGCAGCTCTCGTTCTGGCTCAACCCGATCGGCGCCGCCCTCACCATCGGCTTCTCGGTCGTCTTCATCGTCATCTTCGAGTCCACCTCCGGCCACTCGACGATCGGCTACCTGGCCCACATCAACCTGGGGCAGTACTACCTGCCCGCCTTCGCCACCTACGGCGTGATGGCGGCGTGCTTCAACATCCTGGCCATTCAGCTGGTGAACCGCCGCGAGATGGGCTTGCTCAAGCGCCTGCGCCTCAGCCCCCTCCCGACCTGGATGCTCCTGGCCGCCGTCTTCATCTCCACCATGATCGTGGCGGGGATCCAGATCGTGCTGGTGCTGCTGGTGGGCCGCTTCGGCTACGACGTGCACGGGCCGGCCGACATCGGCCCGTTCGTCCTCACCCTCGTCGTCGGCATGCTGTGCTTCACCGCGCTCGGCGTCGGCGTGAGCACGCTGGTGCCCAACGCGGACGCGGCCGGGCCGATCGTGAGCCTCGTCTTCTTCATCCTCATTGCGCTCTCCGGGCTCTACTTCCCGGTCAAGCCCGGCTCGGGGCTGGCCACCTTCACCAACTTCTTCCCCATCCGCCACCTCATCACGGCCTCGGTGAACTCGTTCAACGGCATCCCGGGCACGTCGGTGTGGAACGACCTGCTCGTGATCGCCATCTGGGGCGCCGCCGGGGTCTTCGTCGCCATGCGCCGCTGGGAGTGGTCGCCCAAGCGGGGCTGAGCGCGCCGCGCTCGTCTCCCTAAATCTGGTCGGACACCCGCACGTCGACCGTCGCCTCCAGGACGACGCTGGCCGTCCCGGCGTCGACCGGCTCGGCCAGGGCCTGCGCCAGGCGGTCGACCACCGTGGGCACGTTGGCCTTGTCGCGCACGGTGACGATCCCCACCAGCTCGGACGCGCCGACCCGGCCGACCGTGTCCTCCGTGCGCAAGGCCTCGGTGAGGCGCCGGGCCACCTCGCGGATGATCTGGTTGCCGGCGGCCGGGCCGTGCTCCTCGGTCAGGAGGTGGAGGTTGTCGAGCGTGATGGAGCACACGACCACCTCGCCGCCGTGGCGGGGACGCCGCGCCAGCGCCTGGTCCAGGCGGTCCTGCACCACCAGGTGGTTGGGCAGGCCCGTCTCGGGGTCGGTCATCACCAGCTGCCACGCCCGGTCGCCCTTGGCGCCCACCGCGGCAGCCCCTTCGTATCGCCTTTGGATGCTCATCGCCACAGACTCCGTCTCGATTCGACTGACCCCCCGGTAACGCTACGCCAACAATTCGCGTCGGGTACGGATCCGCCGCGGCACCCGGCGTTGTGCCGGACCGGCGCTCGGCCGATGTCCGGGCCCCCGGCCGAGGCAGCGCCATCCCCGCGTGCACTAGAAGAGTGTGTCGTGAGCCCCGACCCCGTCCCCCTGCAGCACCGCCCGGCCACCTACGTGGCGACGGACCCCGACCGGCCGGCCGTCATCACGTCGGCGGGCGCCGTGGTCACCTTCGCCGAGCTCGAGGCGCGCTCGTGCCGGCTGGCCCGGGCGCTCCACGCCCACGGGCTCCGCCCCGGGGACCACGTGGCCGTGCTGCTGCCGAACGACCACCGCACGCACGAGGTGGCGTTCGGGCTCCAGCGGTCCGGCCTCTACTACACAATGGTCAACACGCACCTGGCCGCCGAGGAGGCGGCGTACATCGTCAACGACTGCGGCGCCCGGACCCTCGTCACCTCCGCCGCGCTGGCCGGCCTGGCGGCCGACCTGGTCCCCCTCACCCCCGACATCGACCTGCGGCTCATGGTGGGCGAGGCCACCGCCGACGGCCACACCTCCTACGACGAGTTCGTGCAGGGCTTCCCCGACGTGGCCCTGCCCGGCGAGGAGGAGGGCTTCCCCATGCTCTACTCCTCGGGCACCACCGGCCACCCCAAGGGGGTGCGCCGGCCGCTGAGCGGTGAGCCGTTCGGGAGCTACGCCACGCTGGCGCCGATGCTCGGCCACATCATGGGCTTCGGGCCGGGCGACGTGTACCTGAGCCCGGCGCCGCTCTACCACGCCGCGCCACTGGTGTGGTCCATGACGGTGCAGCGGATGGGGGGGACCGCGGTCGTCATGGAGCGTTTCGACCCCGAGGACTGCCTGCGGCTCATCGAGCAGCACCGCGTCACCCACGCCCAGTTCGTCCCGACCATGTTCGTGCGCATGCTGAAGTTGCCCGACGAGGTGCGGGCCCGCTACGACGTCTCGTCCCTGCGCTCGGTCGTGCACGCGGCGGCGCCCTGCGCCCCCGAGGTCAAGCGCCGGATGATCGAGCGGTGGGGCCCCATCATCCACGAGTACTACTCGGGCACCGAGGGGATGGGCATGACCTGGATCACGTCCGCCGAGTCCCTGACCCATCCGGGCTCGGTCGGCCGGGCCATCTGGGGCGAGGTGCACGTCTGCGGCGACGACGGCGAGGAGCTCCCCGTCGGCCAGGACGGCGTCGTCTACTTCGGCGGCCGGGCCGAGGCGACGTTCGAGTACAACAACGACCCCGAGAAGACGCGGCAGTCCTTCCACGCCAAGGGCTGGGGCACTTTGTGGGACGTCGGCCACGTCGACGACGAGGGCTACCTCTACCTGACCGACCGCAAGCTGTTCATGATCGTCTCGGGCGGCGTGAACATCTACCCCCAGGAGATCGAGGACGTCCTCGTGCTGCACCCCGCGGTCGAGGACGTCGCCGTCTTCGGGGTGCCCGAGGCCGAGATGGGGGAGGAGGTCAAGGCCGTCGTCCAACCCGCCCCGGGGGTCGAGGCCGGCCCGGCGCTCGAGGCGGAGCTGCTGGAGTTCTGCCGCGACCACCTGTCGCACTACAAGTGCCCGAAATCGGTCGACTTCACCGACCGGCTGCCGCGGGGCGAGAACGGGAAGCTCTACAAGAAGGCGCTGCGCGAGACCTACTGGGCCAACTCGACCCTCAGCACCCCCTGAAGCTCGGGCGGGCTGCGCACGTCGGCGTACCAGGCCAGGAACAGGGCCACGCCCGCTCCGAAGAGCAGGACGGTCGTGATGCCGACGGCGGCGACCACCGGCCCGACGATGAGGTTGCCGAGCCCGACGGTGCCGCCGAAGCCCATCATCCACAGCGCCATGACGCGGCCGCGCACGTTCTCGTGGAGGCGGGCCTGCAGAGTCGTGTTGAGCGCCGTGATGAAGGCGAAGTAGAAGGCGCCCACCACGGCCACGTTGACGTAGGCCGGCACCGTGCTGCGCTCGAGGGCGAAGCCGGCCAGCGTGAGGGAGTAGCCGACCAGGCAGACGCGCACGAGCAGCGGCTTGGACGTGCGGGCGAAGACCGTCCCGATGGAGATGGCACCGGTCAGGGCCCCGAACCCGAAGCAGGCGTACAAAATGCCGTAGTCGGGTGACGCGGAGAGGTTGATCCCGAGGTTGTGCGCGGCCACCACGGGCATCTGCCCGATGAACGCGAGCGCCAGGAGCGAGAACACGAAGACGGTGACGATGCAGCGCCCGACCACCCTGTCCCGGCGGGCCGTCGTGATGCCCGCCGTCAGCTCGCGCCAGCGGCTGGCGTGCGCCGGGCCCCGGGGCACGCCGGGCAGCGTGACGAGCAGGAGGGCGCCGACCACGAAGAGGTAGGTGACGGCGTTCCCGGCGAAGATCCAGGCCGGGCCGACGAGTGAGTACAGGAGGCCGCCGATGACCGGGCCGATGACCCGCGAGGCGTTCATCTGGGCCGAGTTGAGCGAAATGGCGCCCGGCAGGTCGGCCCGCCCGACCAGTCCCGGCAGGACGGCCGCATAGGCGGGCCCGAACATGGCGCTGCCGCAGCCCACCCCCAGCACCATCAGCACGAGCAGGACGTGCGACGGGTGGGGGGACAACACGACCAGCGCGACGCCCAAAGAGAACACCAGCTGCTCGATCGCCAACGTGATCAGGAAGCGCTTGCGGTCGACCTTGTCCGCCAGCAGCCCGCCGAACATGGGCAGCACGAGCGTCGGCCCGAGCTGGGCGAAGATGATGACGCCGACGAACGTGCTCGAGTGCGTCAGGTCGTAGGCGTAGGCGCCCAGGACGACGTTCTGCATCCACGTGCCGATGTTGGAGGCGAAGGCGCCTAGGAAGACGATGCGGAAGGTCCGGTGCGACAGCGCCGCCCGCGCCGTCCCGCTGCGGACCGGGACAGGCGAGTCCCCGTCGACGACGGCGTCCTCTATCTCCTCGATGGAGATGCTCCCCTCCTCACCCGGACCGCCGGGCGCGGCTCGATCATCGGGAGGGGACGGCACGGCCCCATGGTACGGGCGCCGTCCCCGCCCGATCAGGGCGTCAGGGGCCGGCGGCCGAGCACAGGCTCCCGCACGGGACCGTGAAGTCCGAGGCGGGGGCGATGGGCACGTTGAGCAGCGAGGCCGCCCCGACGTTGCGCTGCACCTGGTAGATGCCGCCGGCCAGCGCCGGGGCCTGGCTCAGCGCGGGCACCAGGTGGGGCGTGTCCGACGTCGTCAGGGTCACCCGCAGGCGCCAGCCCGCCGGCAGCTCGGCCATGGTCGGGTAGATCTGGATGTCCTGGCGGGTGAGCGTGCCCGGCACCACGGGCCGCTGGGAGGCCCCGGTCAGGGGGTGCACCGGCAGCAGCGGCTGCCCGTTCCACGCCGTCCAGGTCTGCGCGCTCGACAGCGCCCGCTGCGACCCCAACAGCGCCCCCGAGGACAGCGGCACGCTGTCGCCGCTCGGGGAGACGGCCTCCACGGTGGCCGCCAGCTCGGTGTCGGCGGTGTTCGAGATCGTGTAGACGGTGGCGTCGATGGGTCCGGCCACGACCTCCGGAAAGCTGAACGGTGCGGTGGTGTACGTCAGCGACCCCGGACCGGCCCCCAGGGTCTCGTCGTTCAGGTCGCAGGGGTCGCTGCTGTTGAGGGACTGGAAGCCGAGCGCCAGCAACCCGGCGCCCCACTGGTCCGTCTGGATGTCGCACGGGCTCGACGCGCCGACATAGGAGATCTGGTCGGACCCGCCCGTGGCGTCGGGTGCCGTCATCGTCAGGTCGCCGTCGTTGCGCGAGACGGGGTCGCTGCCGCTGCGCCCCGGGGCGAAGTAGTACTCGGTGGGGGTGGCGTCGGGCAGCGGCCACTGCGCCCCGTCGACCCACGTCGACGGCGTCCCCGAGTTCTCAATGTCGAGGTGCAACGGGGTCGTCGTGACCGACATCGGCGTGTGCTCCCCGAGCAGCCAGGTGTCGAACCACTCGAGCTCGAGGGCCGAGATGTTCACGCCCGTGCCGGTGGTGACGTGCTGCCAGGGCCCCATCAGCAGCTGGTAGCGGGGTGTCACCTTCTGGGTCGGCGTCATGGCGGCGTATTGGGAGCGCCCGTCGTAGAGGTTCTGCAGGCCGACGTAGTTGAGGGGCTCGCCCGACTCGAACAGGTCGTTCCACCCGCCGACCAGGAAGGCCGGGATGTGGTCGGCCACCACGTCAGAGAGGTCGTGGGCCGGGCTGCGCGCCGCCCAGTAGGCGTCGTCGAAGGCGCCCGCCCCGGAGCCGGTCTCGACGGCGAGCACAAGCTTCATGAACGAGACGAGCTGCGGCGCGTGGGCGGCCTCGGTCGGCGGCAGGTTGGCCAGGCCCTGCTCGAGGGTGGTGGTGTTCCCGCTCTCCATGGCGGCCACCAGCGGCTGCAGGGCGGGGTTGGTCAGGTCCAGCCCCGACAGCAGCGCGATGTAGGTGGCGGAGAACTCGGTGTCGGGGACGCCGCCCTGGGTCACCGTGTCGGCGTAGAGGTCGTTGCCGGCGATGATGGGGAAGATGGCCTTGATGGGCGAGTCCGGTCCGGCCGCCTCCACCGTCTGGAACTGGTTGATCCCCATGTAGGACTCGCCGAACAGGCCGACCTGGCCGTCGGAGGCCGGCAGCGCGGCGGCCCACTTGGCCAGCGTGACCCCGTCGGTCGACTGCACGGGGTCGAAGAGGTCGAAGGAGCCGCCCGAGTCGCCGGTGCCGCGCACGTCGGCGATGACCACGATGTAGCCGCGGTCGACCAGGTAGTCGGTGTCGGTGTTGGCGATGGCCGACGCGTCGGCGATGAACGCCTTGCCGTAGGGCGTCTGCTGCAACAGCACCGGGAAGGGCCCGGTGGCCGGGGTGTTGGTTCCGGGCTCGACCGGGAAGTAGACGTCGGCCCGCAGGACGGTGCCGTCGGACATGGTCACCGGCAGGTCGAGCAGCGACCCCGAGTCGTAGATGGCCGGCTGGGGGCTCCAGGACGGCACGGGCGCCGGCACGTCCGACTGGTCGGCCGCCGCCGAGGCGGCCGGCAAGGGGTGCGTCCTGGCCGCGAGCGGGATCGGGCGCGCCCCGTGCTGGCCGGGCAGCATCGGCCCGAGCAGGAAGCCGGACACGATCACCACCAGGGCGGCGGTTCCCATGACCAGCCGCCAGGGCACCGTCCCCATGAGCCGGCCGACGCCGCCCGCGGGGTGCCCGGGGCCGCGCCAGTCCCTGTGCCTGCGCTGCCGGCCCGGCATGCCCACTGCTCCTCACCTCCCCGTCGGCCCTCAGAGGAACGGCCCCCGGCCCCCGGACCTGCGGTTCGCGGCCCGATCGAGCGCCGCTACCGGCCCGGCCAGGGCCGATGCGGCCCGGTTTCCGCTTCGTCCTTCGCGACTCGATGGAGGATGACCGATCATGTTCACCAGGCCCAGACCGACGGCCTCTGCCTCAACTCCCACGTCTTCGGCATGCCCTGCCTTTCTGGAGCGCCCGCCTTTCTCGAGGCTCCTGCCGCACCCTGCATTGCCGCTCCCGTGGTCCGCGACTGCTCGAGTTTCGGGATGCCCGGCGTGACACGTATTTCCCTGCCCTCGGTGGGGGCAGTGGGTCGTCGTGACGTGAGAGCGGCCGGTGCCCGTGGTGGGAACACGACGTCGGCCCGTCAGCGGCGGGAGATGCCCCGGGCGTGGGCTTTCGACCCGTTGCCGCGTGACGCGTTCTAGGCCGCCGTGCCGGCTCGAGCCATCCTGTCGCTGCGCCTTCGTTCAGGGGAAGGCGTGGGCGCGCTGCGGGCGGTGCAGCTGCTGCGGACGGCGCTGGCCGTGGGGGCCCGGGCCGGCCCGGGCGGCCGAACCTTGAACCGGACGGCGTCTTCTTCGTCGGGGTCAGAGAACCACGCGGCGTTCGCGCCAGGAGGCCCTCGCCAATGCGGTGGCTCCGACGTAGTCGCCGAGCGCCAATTGCACCAGCCGGATGATGGGGTGGCGGCCACCCCGGTCGGCGGCCTCCGGCAGTGCCAACCAGATCCACGGCACCACCCCCAACAGCCAGCGGGGACGACGAGTGGCCACGGCCAGGCAGAGGGAGGCAAGGCTAAGGTCGAACGCGGCCGTCCGAGGGGCCAGGAAGACTCTGTGCCACAGCGCTCGGCGGGCCACGTCGCTGCGGCGGACCAGGCCCGGGAAGGCGCCGCGCCCGGCTTGCTCTTGGAGCCATTCGGGGAAAGTGGCGGGCAGCCGGCGATGGTGGACCAGGGCACGCGGCTCGAAACGTAGCTGCGCTCCCTGCTCCATCACCCGCCACCCGAGGATGGCATCCTCACCGATCAATTTGCCGGTTGGACCGCTGGGCGCCTCGTCTCGTCCGGGGAACCCGCCGGCGTGCTCGACGTCGCAACGGCGGTACGCGACGTTGCACGTCTCGAAGAGCCACGTCGGACGCAGCACCCAGACCGTCCGCGCCCAGGCGCCGGCGGCGTCGTCCTCGGGCCACGCCTCCGTCCTGCCCTGCACGACGACGTGGGGTGCGCACTCTCCGCCGAGAAAGGGTCCGGTGAGAGCACTCAGCCACGGTGCCTCCGGGATGCAGTCGTCGTCGGTGAACGCGACGATCTCACTTCGCGAGGCGCGCACGCCGATGTTGCGCGCCGGACCCTGGCCGATGCTGTGGTCCAGACGCAATCCCCGGAGTCGGAGCGCCGAGCTCTGTGCCAACGCCTTGAGCGCGGACCAGGTGTCGTCGGTTGAACCGTCGTCGACGACGACGACTTCGAAGCGGCTCGTCCCCATCGTCTGGTCGGCCAAGGCCTCGACGAGGTCGGGGAGGAAGGCGGCCCGATCTCTCGTGGCGACGACGACCGAAACCAACGGGTGGGACGGGCCTGCCTCGTCGGCAGCAGCTCCAAACGAGTCGATGACCTCGATGCCTCCCTCCGGCACGGACGAAGAGGCGTCGCCCTCCTCCGGGCTGGGGCGCATGACCAGGAACGTAGCAGCCTCCTCGTCCGTTCTCGGGCGACCGCCGGAACCGGGTGTCGTGGATCGTTACCGTTCCATGTCCGTCAAGGTGCCGCGGGGAGCCGGCCGTGCCCACGATCGGTCGGCGCCCCCCTGGCGACGCGTCTCGCTACTTGGCACGACCCACCTGCTCTAGGAGGCGTGCAGTCGCGAGTCCGGTCCCGTGCCGGTCCGACGCGCCCTCGAAACAGGCGCCGACCGGCTGGGCGCGCGGACGCAGCAGGTACGTCGAGATCTCGTCCAGCGGAGCGGCCACTCTCGGTGCCCGAGCGGGTGCGATCGTGGTCCATCGCCCCGGGGCTCGCGGCTCGTCACTGGGCCACACTCCGCTCACGAGGCTCCGGCGGGAGTCCGATCGCAAGCGACCGGGGAACGCCCGAGCGCACCGCCACGATGCCGTTGTTCGGAGGGAATCGGACGTCATGTGGCAACCGCACTAGGTTCTTGGCCGTGAGACGACAGAGGATCATCACATGAACATCAGCGAACTTCGTGACGAGGTCGACAAGTATCCCTGGTACCACACGATCGATCTCGGCAACGGAATCTTGACAAAGGGCATGTTCGATCACCGCGCATACGAGGGCCACTACATGCTGCCCGACGATCTGTCGGGAAGGCGCTGTCTCGATGTTGCCACGATGGACGGTTACTGGGCGTTTGCCATGGAGCGTCGCGGGGCCACGGAGGTGGTCGCACTGGACATCGAGGATCCGGAGGCCCTCGATTGGCCGGCCAGCATTTACGAGCGGACCGTAAAAACCATTGACGAGACGAAGGGAACCCGTTTCGAGCTTGCCCGCACTGCGCTGGGTTCCCGCGTCCAGCGGGAATTGCGGTCCGCGTACGCCTTGGACACCGACCTTGGAACCTTCGACTTCATCTTTTGCGGCGACCTGCTCGTCCATTTGAAGGACCCGATGACCGCGATCGAACGGATCCGGCGCGTCTGCCGCGGCAGCGCGGTGATCTGCAATCCTGTCAAGGAGCAGTTCCCGTACCGCCGCCGGCCCTTGGCGCAGTTCGACGGCATCAATGAATTCGAATGGTGGGTGACGAATCTGGCCGGGCTCGAACGTATGGTTCGCGCTGCAGGGTTCGAGCGCGTCGAGGTGGGAAAGCCGTTCGACGTGCCGGCCACCGGCGGTGGTTCGTGGCGCGGTCGCCGGGGCGTCGTCCGCGGTTCCGTGTGACTGCGAGCGACCGCCGACGCTGACTGGATGGGCGAAGTTACCGGAGTCCGGCGTTCTCGCGTAGCAACCTGCCGGCAGCCAGGACCTCATAGACCGATTCGTGTTTGGGTCCGACGACCCTCTCCCAGTCCCAGCGAGCAGCGCGCTCCACGCAGCGTGCCGGCGTCGTTGGATCCGCCGCCAGGTCAATGGCCCTGCAGAGGGCTTGTTCAAGGGCCTCGGCGGTCGCGCTTTCCGCTATGCACCCCACCGTGTCACCCACCAGCTCGGGCATTCCACCCTCGGGCGTGCACACCGCCGGGGTACCGCTGGCCAACGATTCAATCAGCACAATGCCGAACGCCTCGTGCTGCGCCGGGAGCACGGTCACGGTAGCGGCCCGGTAGCGGGCCGGCATCTCCTCGGGGCCTCCCGGCCCCAGCACGTCGAGCGCTGCGGCGACATGGTCGCCGCAGGCGGTGGCCGTGGCCAGCGCCTTCGCGGGGTCGCCTTGCCCCGATAGGGCCAGACGGGCGTGCGGATGAATTTCGAGCAGCCTGGCGAAACCGGCGACCGCGAGCTCGACGCGCTTGCGGTCGTCGACCAGGGTGGCCGAGAAGAGGATCGTCGGTGGACCTGTGCGGGGTTCGAGGTTCGCGGGAAACCGGTCGAGGTGCACCCCGGGGGGCAGGACGATGGCTCTTCTTCCGATCGACTCAGCGAGTGCGTCTGCTGAAGCCCGGCTGAAGGTGGCGGTGGCGGTGGCGTGACGCACGGCGAGGCTGAACGCGTGCCGTGGGACCGCTTGCGGGGGCAGCTGGCTGGAGTCGGGGTGCCCGAGGACCGTGTAGAGGGTGGGCCGACGGACCAGCACACCTGCCAAGGCCGTGGTCGGTGTGAGGGCGTGAACAACGTCGGGGCGTAGCCGGGCCAAGACTCCCAGGACGCTAGCCCCGAAAGTCTCAACCTCGGTGACCCCGAAACGTCCGGCAGGACCGCCGCCGAAGCGACGCCGTCGCTCCACCATCACGCCGTCGCGGGCGTCGGACCGTCGAGCCGTTTCAGTGTTGTCAGCCGAGCCCCTCGGCGCTCCCGTGATGATCGTGACCTTATGACCCTGACCGGCGAGGTAGCGGGAGAGGTCGTCGAGGTAGCGCTCCGCTCCACGCAGCACCTCGGGAAAGGAGTAGGGATGGACGAGGGCGATCCTCACAGCAGCAGCGTGCCGCGTCGCAGCGAGCCGCGCGCCATGACCGCCACTTCATAGGGGTCGACCGCGAGGGCCCCGGGGAGACGCGCCACTCGGAGGACTAGGTCGGCGCACGGTGGGTCGGTCCGCACCCGGTGCGCCAGCCTGGACAGGGTCAAAAGGAGCGCCGGCCTCCAACGAATTGTAAGAGCAATGCCGACGGCGGCGGCGATGGCCGGAGGGTGTGTGGGCTTCCAGAACATCCAGCGGTGCACCAACGCCGGCCGCGCCTTGGGGCGGCCTCTCAGGGTGAGGGGAACATCCACCTATTGCAGCGCCTCGTGCCGGGCGTCACGGAGGCCCCCCGGCCGCACGTCGTGGTACACGACGGCCTCTTCCGCGAGCACAGCCTCGAGACCGGCGGCAGTCACATGGAGCCCCAAGCGGGTGTCGTCTCCTCCAGGCCGCCGGAAGCGCTCGTCGAGCGGCCCTCCCCGCCCAGGTCGATGGAGTGGTAACAGGTGTACGGGCCGACCTCCTGGTGTAACTCGATCGACTGCATCGGTCCTCCGAATGGGCGTAGTCAGCCTTTGGGCTGGGGAGGTCGGGGCTCCGCGATCAGGCCGCGCATGACGAAGCCGCGCCGTGTCGGTTGCCGGGCAGCCACGCTATTGAGCCAGTGAATGGTGCGGTTCGACGGGCCGCCGGGACCGTACGGGGCGAGCCAGCGTGGGAACACCCGATCGACGCGGAAGCCCGCCGCGGTGACCATGCTGACCAGGCCTGCGCTGTTGACCACCCACCACTCGTCGGGTTCGGGATGAAATGCCGCCGCAGGACGCCGTCGGGCGGCCAGTTCCAAATAGGGATCGACAGACTCCACGCACACGAGGGCCCCCCGGCACACGGCACGCATCTTCTCCAGGGCCATGACCGGATCCCGCAGATGGAGAAGGATGGCGCCGCAGAACACCACGTCGAACTGCCCGTGCACATCGGGGTCGAGGTTGTACACCGAGCAATTGATGCGGTCGACCTTGGAGCCGAGTTTCTCGGCGGCCGCGGCGAAGCCAGGCCCCCGGTTGTTTCCCCACTCCTCTATGATCTTCGGGCCAGTGTCACGGTCGTCGTAGCACCAGTCGAGCTCGGCGGGATCGTCGAGATCCAGGGCAGCGACCCCGGCGGCGCCTTGGCGCTCCATCTCAAAAGCCCAGAAGCCGTCGAAGGTGCCGACGTCGAGGCACCGGCCGCCCCTTAGCTGCGTCGGCCACACCACGTTCTTGGCCACGCTGCGCATGTCGTACCAGCCCGGCGAGCTCGTTCCATCGGGGAAGTCGATGGTGTGGTACCAGATACGTGGCGCAGGCACGGCCGGAGCGTAACCGCCGTGTCCCGAAGTGTCACATTTCACGGGTCGTGGGGCTGAGAAGTCTTTTTCTCGGACGATGACGCGTGCTCTGCTGTCGGCGCATGGCGGTACGCCAGGGCATCGGGCCATATGTCGATGCACCGGTACCCGGCGGTGCGGAGCATGTGGGTCGCCTGGCGGTACGTCTGCCGGTCGAAATGCTCCATCTCGAAGATGATGAAGGTTGGGGCCCAGGACGCGCTGAAGTCGATCTGCTTGAGGATCTCGAAGTCGTAACCTTCGGCATCGACGTGGAGCAGGTCGATCGTCGCCAGCCCGTGCCTGTCGACCAGCGAACCGAGGGTCGTAGTCCTCACCTCCACTTCGACCAGGCGATCCGCAACGTCGGGCAGCACCTGGCTGTGCGACAATATGACCTCCCGGTTGAACGAGGACACCAACTCCACCCAGTAGGGGTCTCCGGGGCGGGAGTCGACCGAGAACATCGTGGCGGTACCGTCGGTGGTGCCGATCGCGGCGTTCTCGAACTCGAGGTTGGGGACGCCGGCATAGTTGGCGACGAGCCTCTCGTAGAACACCGGCAGCGGCTCGACCAGGACGCCGCTCCATCCGCCGGCCTCGACGACCTGATGGATCGGATCGTGGATGACGCCGTCATTGGCACCAATCTGCACGAACGTGAGCGGGCGCGCCGACCGAATCGCCAACACCCAGGCCACCGCCAGGGCGTCTGCCGCCCCCAGGGCACACCACATTCGCCACGGCAGACGACGGTTGAGCCAGTCCACGCGTGCCACGGCTCGCCGTACGGGGTGCACCACGCGGTGCCAGGTTCGTTGTCGAAGGGCCACCATCGCTACATTATGGGGCCATTAAGAGGGGAGACCCCAGTTGCGAGTGCTCACCATCATCCACCTCTATCCGCCTCACAATCTCGGCGGCTATGAGATCGCGTGTCAGGGCGTCATGGAGCGGTTCGGCCAGAAGGGCCATGACGTTCTGGTTCTGACGGGGGACTGGATGTCGGATGCGGCGGGCGGGGACGATGGAGTCTCGGCGTCCGGCGTCAAGGTCCGCCGGACGCTCAGGGGCTGGTGGGACTGGGAAGAGTTCGGGCCGACATCGCCGCCCTTGGCGCAGAGGGTAAGGACCGAGCGCCATAATCAGAAGGCGCTGCGCCGCGCCCTCAGGGACTTCCGCCCCGACGTCGCCTCGATCTGGAGCCTGGGGTTCATGTCGTGGAGCCTTCCCACGCTCCTCGAGCGCCAGCGCGTGCCAATCGTTCTCACCTTTCTCGACGATTGGGTCAACCACGCCTTTATGTTCGACGCTTGGACGCGCATCTTCGACCGTCGCCCTTGGGCGCGCCCCTTCGGCGCGGTGATGGGCCTCGAGACCCGCTTGCCGGCGTTCACCGGTGCCGAGGTCAACGTGGCCAGCCGGTACATAGGGGAACAGATCGAGCAAAACAGTCGCTGGAAGTTCCCCGATGCCCCTGTGATGCCAATTGGCGTGGACACCGCTGAGTTCCCAGTCTCGTCGGTCGAGGACCGCCCTTGGTCGTGGCGCCTGCTCTACGTCGGCCGCGTCGTGCCCGAAAAGGGTGTCCCAACTCTGGTCAAAGCGATCCCCAAGATTTCGCCTCATGCCCGGCTCGACATCGTGGGCCACGCCCATGACCGTCAGAAGGACGACCTGATGGATCTGGCCCGTTCCCTGGAGCTGGCGGCGGACCGGATCAGTTTCGACGTTGCGTCCTCGCGCCCGGACCTGCGCGATCGGTACCGCCGCGCCGACCTGGTGGTGTTTGCCAGTGAGTGGCCCGAGCCGTACGGGATCGTCCCCCTCGAGGCGATGGCCTGTGGCGTGCCCGTGATCGCCACGGGTACCGGAGGGTCGGGGGAGTATTTGGTCGACGGCGTCAATTGCCGGCTCTTTCAGCCTGGCGACCCGGTGAGCCTGGCCGCTGCCGCTCGTAACGTGGCCGAGGACGCCGATCTGCGCGCCACCATCGTCGCCGGCGGCCTGGAGACGGCCAGTCGCCTGACGATGGACAACTACGCCAACGAGCTCGAAGGGCTGCATGTGCAGGCAGGGGACCGGGCTCGCGGGAGCTGACGACGTCGGAGCTGGCGAAGAGGACCACCAGGTTTGCTCGTCGGCAGCGTTGCCAACACATGTCCGGCAAGCAGGTCATCCAAAGGGCAGGCCGCGTCCCTTGGGTCATGCGGTATGAACACGGGGCGCGTATGGCCAGCGCCATCAGGTTGCTGATGATCAGGGCCACGCATCTGCACTGCCGGGTCGAGATCAAAAGCCCTGTTCGCGTGGGCCCCGGGTTCAGTCTCTTCATGCCGTTCGGGGGGGAATTCATCGTCGGGCCCGGCGTCCATTTCCGGAAGAACTTCGCCTGCGAAATCGGCAGGGGCGGCCGGGTCGAGATCGGGCCGGGGACCGACTTCACCTCCAACGTGCTCATCCAGTGCTCGACTCTCGTGAGCATTGGCGCCCGTTGCGCGTTTGGGCAGTCCGCGCTCATCGTCGACGGCTACCACCGATATCGAGACCCGGACCAACACTGGCTGGAGCAAGGCAACGACTTCCGACCCATCCACATCGGCGATGGCGCCGGCGTCTCCGACAAGTGCACGATCCAGTCCGACGTGGGCGAGCGGGCCATGGTGGCCAGTGGGTCGGTGGTCAACCGGCCCGTACCTCCGTACTGCCTGGCCGTAGGGTCTCCGGCCCGGGTGGTTCGCTACTTCGGCCCGCCGGACCGTCGCCATGAGCTGGTACCTCCACGGCAGCGGCGCCGGACAGCGGACCGTTTCGGCGCTCAGAGCACTTCGGGCGTCGAGACACCGGCCGGCGAAGCCGTCTCGTCAGAGGCGGCGAAATGACCGCCGGACTCATCGCCCGGATCGAGACCGCCGCGGACCGTGGCGGCGCCGTGGTGTTCGCCGCTTCCGATGAGACCGAACGCGTCCCCTGGTCGCGTCTCCTCGCCGATGCCCGCAACATGGCGGCGGCGATGCAGGCGAGAGGGGTGGGGCCGGGAGACCGGGTGGCGGTGCTGGGAACGACGTCGCGGACGCTCCTCACCGCCATCGAGGCCACCTGGCTGGCGGGCGCCGCCCTGATCGTCCTGCCCCTGCCGGTGCGGGTGGGTTCGGAGGAAGAATTCAGGGCCTCCACCCGCACGCGGATCTCGCTCGGCGAAGTGTCGCTTCTGATTGCCGATCCCGATCTCCTCGCCGTGGTGGCACCGGATCCGGATCTCTTGGCCGTGACGTTCGGCGTCCTGCAAAACGAAAGCGCCCGCATGGGCGAGGCGGCCTACGAACGACCCCACGACGACCGTGATGCCACGGCCATCTTGCAGTTCACCAGTGGCTCGACATCGGATCCAAAGGGCGTGGTGATCCCACAGCGTTGCCTCACCGACAACGTCGACGCACTGGCCGAGCGGGCCCCCCTCGACGCCGACGACGATGTCATGGTGTCGTGGCTGCCCCAGTACCACGACATGGGATTGGTCGCGAACACCTCTTACGCCATGTTGTACGGGGCCGAGTACGTCCTTGCGCCGCCTCAACGGTTCGTGGCGTCACCAGGTGCGTGGTTGGAATGGATTTCGACCTTTGGTGGCACATGGTCGCTGGCTCCCAATTTCGGGTTCTCGGTGGCGGCCCGGCTCCTGGAGCGCTCCGCAACCCTCGACTTGTCGTCGTGTCGAACCATCGGAAGTGGATCGGAACCCGTCGATGCCGCCGTTATGGACGCCTTCGCTGTCGCCGGTGCCCGTCACGGTCTCAATGCCGATGCGCTGTGTGCTGCGTACGGGATGGCCGAAGCCACGGTCTGCATCAGCTTTCCTTACCGCGGCAGCGGCTTCACCACCGACATCGTCGACGGCTCTGTTCTGGAACACGAAAGACGAGCGGTTTCGGTAGCCACAGACGATCCGGCGGCACGACGCATGGCCCGCTGCGGGCCTCCAGTGCGAGGAATGGAGCTGCGCATCGTCGACCCCGAGACCGGCACCGCGGTGGCGGACCGTGTACTGGGAGAGATCGAGATCAGGGGACCGTCCGTGGTCCCCGGATACTTCCGCCGACCCGATGCCACTGCAGCCGCCTTCCGGGCCGGCGGGTGGCTGCGAACTGGTGACCTCGGGTACCTCGTGGACGGCGACGTTGTGGTCGGGGGACGCCTGAAAGACGTGATCATGGTGGGCGGCCGAAACGTCTTTCCTGACGACATCGAGCGCGCCACGCAGACGGTGTCCGGGGTACGGGCCGGCAACGTCATCGCCTTCGGCGTGCGGGGCGGCCGCAAGGGCGAATCCGTTGTCGTGGTGGCCGAAGTCAAGACCGATGACATCGACCGGGTGCGGAGCGACATCTCGGTGGCCGTGCGTGAAACGGTGGGACTGCGGCTCGAGGACATCGTCCTATTGCGTCCGGGTTCACTGCCCAAGACCTCGTCGGGGAAGCTTCGGCGCAGCATCTGCCGGGCCCGCTACGAGGCGTCTGAATTGGAGGTGGTGTGAGACCAGCGTCCGTCCTCGACTTCGACACCTTCACGCAGTACCTGGGCGACGGGCTTCAACTGGAAACGGGGGCCTTCGAAGCCGACACCCGTCTTGTGGACGACCTCGGCCTGGATTCCTTCGACCTCGTCGAGTTGCTGACCCTCGTCGAGGAGTTGGGCGTTCGCTTTCCTGATGATGTGGCGGTGAGCATCGATACCCTCGGGGACGTCTATCGCGAGTACACACAGCGCGCGGCCAGGTTTAACGGCGGCTGATACAGCCCGGTCGTGCGCATTCTCTCAATCATCCATCTCTACCCTCCACATCATCTGGGAGGTTACGAGGTGGCATGCAGGGCTGTGATGGAGCGGTTTGCCGAGCGGGGCCACGAAATTGTGGTGTTGACGGGCGATCATCGCATGGCCGGCGTCGAGGACCGAGCCGAGTCGGGGGCTGTCGAGGTGCGCCGGACCCTCAAGGGCTGGTGGGACTGGGAGAAGTGGGCGCTGATGTCGCCGCCGTTCGCGCAGCGGGTAAGGGCCGAGCGACACAATCAGAAGGCACTCCGCCGCGCGCTTAGGGACTTCCGCCCCGACATCGCCTCGATCTGGAACCTGGGCATGACGTCGTGGACACTCCCCACCATCCTCGAGGGCCAGCGCGTGCCTCTGGTTCTCACCTTCGGTGACGACTGGGTCACCTACGCCTTTACCTTCGACGCGTGGACGCGCATCTTCGACCGTCGTCCTTGGGCGCGCCCCATCGGCGCGGTGATGGGCCTCGAGACCCGCTTGCCGGCGTTCACCGGCGCCGAGGCCAACGTGGCCAGCCGGTTCATAGGCGACCTGATCGAGCGGAACGGACGGTGGAAGTTCCCCGGTGCCCCTGTGATGCCGATTGGCGTGGACACGGCCGAGTTCCCAGTCTCGTCGGTGGAGGACCGCCCCTGGTCGTGGCGCCTGCTCTACGTCGGCCGCGTCATCCCCGAAAAGGGGGTGCCAACCCTCGTCAGGTCCTTGGTCCACATGCCCGAGGCGACATTGGTGGTCGACGGTACGGTGTCGAGCCAGGAGCGGGACAGGCTCACCGCATTGGCGGCCGAGCTCGGCGTCGGGCACCGGCTGAACCTGACGCGATCACCTCGCTCCGAGCTCGCCGGCTGCTACCGCCGCGCCGACCTGGTGGTGTTTGCCAGTGAATGGCCCGAGCCGTACGGGATCGTCCCCCTCGAGGCCATGGCCTGTGGCGTGCCCGTGATCGCCACGGGTACCGGAGGGTCGGGGGAGTTCCTCGTGGATGGTGTCAATTGCCGGCTCTTTCAGCCTGGCGACCCGGTGAGCCTGGCCGCTGCCGCTCGTAACGTGGCCGAGGACGCCGATCTGCGGGCCACCATCGTCGCCGGTGGCCTGGAGACCGCCCGTCGCCTGACCATGGACCACTACGCCGACGAGCTCGAAGGGCTTCATGTACAGGCACGGGACCGGGCTGGCCGGAGCTGACGACGATCGAGCTGGCGAAGTGCGTCCGTCCTCGACTTCGACGCCTTCACGCAGTACCTGAGCGACGGGCTTCAACTGGAAACCGGGGCCTTCGAAGCCGACTCCCGCCTCGTGGACGACCTCGGCCTGGATTCCTTCGACCTCGTCGAGTTGCTGACCCTCATCGAGGAGTTGGTGTGCGCTTTCCAGATGATGGGGTGGTGGGCCTCGATACGGTCTGGGACCTCTATCGCGAGTACGCGCAGCGGGCGCCCAGGTTACCGGCGGCTGATCGAACCCGGTCGTCCGCACACTCACAGTCGTCACCTGTCCGGTGCTGTGCACCTAATGGTGGATGTTCGTCAGACCGGGAGAAGCCTGTCCGTCTGGTCGGCGTCGGAGGTCCGGCGACCCGCCTTGACCGGGGGCGGACGCACTCCGTGGAGGCGGACGTAGCGTGCCATGCTCCCCATGTGCCAGAGGGTGGCCCGGGTGATGAAGCGGCGACGGGTGAGTTCGGACAGATCGTGTGCGACCACCGCTTCGGGTAGGAGCACGACACTCCCACAGGTCTGCCACGCACGCCGGCACAGGTCGATGTCTTCGCAGTAGAGGCGGTACCCCTCGTCCATCCCCCCGAGAGCCATGTACACGCTGGCGCGCACCGTCAGAGCGGCACCGAGCAGCCAGTCCACCACGGCGGGCTCGTTGAACGCGGTGTCAAGCATCAGATGGCGACGCTCGCGCGCACTGTGGGGCCACATCAGACGAAGAGGTGACCGCCGGATGAGCGTGACGGCCATGGTGGGAAAGCGTCGAGCCGAAGGTTGGGGAGATCCGTCGGGGTACACCAGGCGTGGACCGACGACCGCCACCGATCGGTGGGCGTCCAGGTAGGCGGCCAGCGAATCGACCGATCCTGGCGTCACCCTGGCATCGGGGTTGAGAAGGAACAGGATGGCCCCGCGGGCCAATCGGGCTCCGGCGTTGCAATTGGCGGCGAAGCCGCGCCGGCGATCGGAGCACACCAGACGGACCTCGGGGTAGTCCTCCTCGACGATGGCGGTCGTGCCGTCGGTGGAGGCGTTGTCGACCACGATGACCTCATGGGAGCGTTTCGGGGGGTGATGTCGCAGGCTGTCGAGGCAGGCGGCGATGTCGGCCGCCGAATTGTGGGTCACGACGATGACGCTCACCGCCGGCACCCGGCTGCTCTTCCGCCTTATTTCTGTGTCCACCCGACGCCCCTTCGAGAGGTCCCGTGCCTCGTCCGACCGTGGGCGCCCCAAGGATCCCGCTCGGCGCCCGAGGTGGAAACGGTCAGGACGGCCCGGCCTTTCGGCCCGGCCCAGACTGCCCCGGTCCTCACGGCGGCCCAACGTTCGTTGGGTGTGAGGGCGCGGCTCGTCCTTCCTGAGAGCTGGATGAGGGCCAGCGGGAGCCACGCCCCGCAAGGCGTCGTCGGGGTGGGCGTTACCGCTGTGTGGCCGGAAGTGTGAGGGGCGGACCACCAGGGGTTCAGGCGCGACAGCGGGGGACGGGCCGGGGAGGGCGACCTGAGGCGCCGCCCGCTCGGCCACGCATCGTGTTCAACGCCCTGGCGCTGCGTCCCGACGGTTCGGGAGTGCAGCGATACGCCGCCGAGCTGCTGCACGCACTGGTCCCTGTCCTCGACGCCACCCTCGTCGCCACCGTCCTGCCCGACGCCGCCGCAGCCCTGCCCCCTGAGGTGGAGCCACGGGCCCGTTCCGGTGGCAGGGGAGTGGCGCGCGTGGTGGCCGGAACCCGGACGCTTCCTGAAGCCGATCTCGTGCACGGGCTCAACGTGCATCTGCCCATCCGGCGCACCGCCCCGGCGGTGGCGACGGTGCACGATCTGGCCGTCTACGACGTGCCCTGGACCTTCCGCAAGCGCTTCGTCGCCGCCGAGCGTGCCGCCATGGGCCTGGCCATGCGCCGGGCCGACGCCCTGATCGCCGACTCCTCTTTCACCGCCGACCGCATCCGCGAGCGCTTCGGGCGCCAGGCGACGGTCGTCCCCCTGGCTGCCCCAGTCGGGCTCACGCCGCCCACCGGCGATGACATCGACGCCGTCCGCAACGCGTACGCCCTTCCGCCGCGCTTCGTCTTGTTCGTCGGGACAGTTGAGCCCCGAAAGGACGTCACGCCCCTGGCGGCGGCCTGCCGCGACGTCGGCGTTCCCTTGGTGATGGCCGGTCGGCGGCAAGGAGCTGTTCCCGCCGACGCCATCCATCTCGGCTACGTGCCTGGCGCCGACCTCGCCGCACTGTACGGAGCGTCGACGGTGGTGGGGTACCCGTCGGTATACGAAGGCTTCGGGCTGCCGCCCCTGGAGGCCATGGCCTGCGGCAGCCCGGTGTTGGCCTACCGGATTCCCCCACTGGTCGAGTCCCTCGGCGACGCCGCCGCCCTCGTGGCGCCCGGGGACGACACCGGCCTCCGCGCCGCGCTCCGAGCCCTGGTCTTCGACCCCGACGAGCGTGCCGCCCGCATCGCCGCCGCGCGCGCCTGCGCCGATCGCTTCACGTGGGCCGCCACCGCCGCCGCCACCGCCAACGTCTACCGCCGGCTCGGGGTGAGCTGCTGAGGTCTCTCACAGAAGCTCCCGGTAGACCTCCAGGGTTCGCCGGCACATTTCGCCCCACGAGTACCGTTTGGCCCGCTCCAGGCCCGCTGCCACCAAGCGGTCCCGCTCCGCCATGGCGCGCAGGACGCCGTCAGCGAGCGCGTCCGGGTCCTTGACCGGCACCAGAATGGCGGCGCCCTCGGCCACCTCGGGAATGGCGCTCACCGACGTGGACACCACGGGTGTGCCCGACGCCATGGCTTCGACCACCGGCAGTCCGAATCCCTCGTAGAGCGACGGAAGGACGAAGCATTGGGCGCCTCGGTAGTACGCGGTCAGCTCGGCCTGGCTGACGTGGCCGAGAACCTCCACCCGGCCTTCGAGGTCCAGACGGGAAATGGTCTCCTGGACCCGTTCCGCCTCGCCTCTGGGGGGTCCGATCATCACCAGCCGCATTTCGGACGGGAGACGCGCCAGGGCCTCGAGCGCCGTCACAGGGTCCTTGCGGGACCTGAGCGCCCCTACGAACAGGATGTACGGGGCGCGCTCAGGACGGGCTCCATGGGGCGAGAAGGCACCATCCACGCCGTAGGGCGTCACGACCACGCGAGCGGGGTCGAGCTGGTAGCGCCGGACGAGGTCTGCCTTCGTCCACTCCGATCCGGTCAGGATCCGAGCGGCCCGGTTGAGAGACCGTGGCACCAGCCGGCGGAGGACGAAGCCGGCGGCGCGGTCTTCGAGCTCGGGACGGACGTCGTAGGAAATGTCGTGGACGGTCAGCACGGAGAGGCCGCCATACGTCGGGGGTATCACGTACTGGAAGTGGGCGACGCAGGGGCTCAGGCTGTGGAGCAGTCGAGGCAGGCGCCATGCCAGCCGGGCGGCATAGCGGCGCACGGGGAGGACCTCCGGGGTGATGCCATCGGGGACCAACTCAGCGTCACGCGTCACGGCATGGATGTTGAGTCCCGCATCGAGCTCGGACAGACCGACCAGGAGCTGTCGGATGTAGGTCTCGTCCCCCGTGCGTTGGCGACCGAGTACATCGGCATCCACCACCACGTCGGGCGCCGTCACGCTCCCACCTCGCCTCCGGCTTTGTTCACGTCTCCTCCGGCTCTGTTCGTCGGCGCCTGGTCACTGCCGCCCGCCCGTCGCGGCCGACGATGGTCGCGAGAGTGCGTGTAACGAGCCCCGGGTCGCGCCGTCGTCGGGCCGCAACGCGAAGCCCCTGCTCCATGACGAGTATGGCCGACGCCCGGGGCGAAGGGGTGGCCATTCCCTGCATGACCGCCATCTTCTTGCGCCAGCCCGTTCCTCGGTACATGCGCAGGTGGCCGGCCACATACGCCCTGCACACCGGGGACATGGTGTCGGCGTGCTTTTGCAGGAACAGCTCCATGCCTAACCGCTCTGAGGACGGTCGGGACAGCCCTCCGTGGACGACGTGATGGCACAGGGGCTCGCGTACCACCTCGACCGGCGCCATTCGGGCGCAGCGCAGCCACAGGTCCCAGTCTTCGACGCTTGGGAACGTCTCGTCGAGTCGCAGTTCGTCGCCGAGCGCCGAGCGGCGCGCCATCACGAAGGAGAAACTGCCCGGAAGGTTCGTCCACTGCACCTGGGCGGCGGTGAAGGCGGGCGGCCCACGGTAGACGACCGTGCTCTCGCCCGCGTTCTCGTCGACGACGAAGTAGTCGCAGGTCACCAAGCCGAGCTCAGGGCGGCTCTCGAAGGCCTCAACTTGTCGGCGCACCTTGTGAGGGAGCCAGCGGTCGTCGTCGTCGATGAACGCCACCAGGTCGGCCGATGCCACCGCCAGTCCGGCGTTGCGGGCCCCCGCCGCCCCTGTCCGGCGGGGAAGCCGGGTGATGCGGACCCTGGAGTCTTCGGCCAGCGACGCCAACGCCGACTCGGCCGGAACCGTCGAGGCATCATCGACCACCACTGCTTCTAGGTGGCCGTAGTCCTGGGCGAGGACCGATTCGAGGGCACCGACCAAACCGTCCGGCCGGTCACATGTGGGGAGGATGACCGAAACAAGTGGCCCGGATGTGTGGGCTGGCCGTGTCGCCGCGCCGCCCGCATGCCCGGTCACCTCGAGCCGATCAGGGAGAGGCTGCCAGGGCGGCCAGTACGGGCATTCCTGACACCGTCGGCTCGTAAGGGCCCCCTGCGGGGTCGGTTGCCACGAGGCCCCAGGGTGCGGTGACGGTCCAGGCGAACGCGTTCCACCCCCAGCCGTGTGCCTGGGCGAAGGCGATCACCGCCGCGTTGTACGTGCTGTTGCTGTTGCTGGGCCAGCCGAACTCGGACACGATAACCGGCACCGTGGCCGACGGCGCCACCCAGGGCTCAAGCATCGGAGACGGGTCGTAGGGGTCCGAATTGGAACAGTTCGGGGGAGCGGCGCTTGGGCACGTGTACACGTGGACCCCGTAGGCGATGTTGCTTCCGCTGACCAAAGTGGACGGAAGGCTGTTCGCCCAATTGTTGCCGCTCACGAAGGTGAGGTTCTTGGCGCCGGCGGCCCGCACGGTCGAGTACAGCTGCTGCATCCCGGCCACCGAATACGGCACCAGACCATCCCAGGCAATGCCGCCGTTGAGCCACACCGAGTCTGAGATATCGTGCGGCTCGTTGTAGAGGTCGAAGGCGACCAGCGGGTTGTCGGCGTATCGGGCCGCAACCGAGTTCCAGAAGCTGACGGCCCCGGGGCTGTCGGCCATGTCGTAGTCGGCCGCCTGTCCGCACGGGGTCACGGCGAACTCACTGAGCTCGAGCACCGCGACCATGCCGAGCGACGTGACCCAGTTCACGACTTGGTCCACCTCGGAGGGGTAGCTGGCGTCGAATGCACAGCTCGAGGGCAGCCAGTACTGCTCGCCCAGCGATACCCTCATCATGTTGGCGCCCCACGCCTTTGCCTGCGCCACGGTGTCCTCCGTGATTGAGCCCAGATTCGGACTGTCATCGAGGCCGGAGAGTTGCACGCCGTGCAAAACCAGTGGCTTCCCGTTGCCGTCAAGAATCTGATTTCCGGCGGTGGTGAGCGGTCCGGTGACCGCAGCCGCACCGTGGACCGTCGATGCCGTCAATGACGGGTCGGCGACGGCGGTCTCCTGACCCAGCGACGTGTTCCAGGCTATGACACCGAGCACGGTGGAGACGGCATTTGCCGGTGCGATGCCGAGCGCCCCAACCAGGGGCGTCCATGTTCCGGGCTCAATATCCGAGGCCTCACCCACCACGGAGGTGATCTCCTTTCCCGAAGAATCGAGAAATTCCACCACCGCTTGAACGTACTCCGCGCTTCCTGTCATTTGAATGTTGGCGGTGCCCGAATAGAGGGCGCCGGGGGTCGCCGGCGTCAGCCCCCCGTTTTGTGGCGACCCGGAGAATGCCGACGTGGGGCCGGCCGGAGTGACCGGGAGGATGGCCAACGCGCCCAGCAACGCGTTTGTTGATGCCGGCTCCAGCGAAAGCGTTCCGCTCTTTACCACCCACCCGCCCGTCGAGGCGATGAAGTTCACCTGGCGCGGGGTGAGGAGATTCTGACCGGCCGGCACTGCCGGCGCGGCAGGGGCGACGGAGGCGGGCGTGGTGGCAGCCGCCGGCTGCAGCGATGAGGTCGGGCTCGTCGGTGTCGGGCTGGCTGCTTCGAGCGGGGGCTCCACCGTCGATGGTGCCACCGGGGCGGGTGTCACCGGGGCCGGAGCCCCCGGAGCGGGTGCCGATTTGGCCACGGTCCGCATTCCACCAGCTGAGCCCCACGAGGAGCCCGACGAGAAGAGCGCGGCGGTGACGAGCGCGCAGGCGGCCACACAGTAGGCGACTGCCCAGTGCTTCCCGCGTTCGCTCTTTTGCCGGCTTCGCTCACGCGTGCTTTGCTGTCCGCCATGTGGCACGGGTATGAAACGTGGGAACGGTGCGCGCCTTGTGCCCCGGTCTCCGGTGCCTCCGGCCTGGTGGGACGATCCGCCGGTTTCGCGGGATGATCCGCCGGTTTGGCGGGGCTCGCCCGTTCCCCTAGCGATGGCCAGCCTCGACTCCCTGGCCGCAGAGTACGGCGTGGCCAGTTTGCA
>DATNLP010000007.1:0-12669 GCA_035602795.1 Acidimicrobiales bacterium
CAACGGTGTCTGCGTCCGCACCGGCATCGTCACCGGGCAGCTCCCCGGCCGCCGCGGCCCCGGCGGCGGGATCGGGCGGTTCGTCGAACACACCCGCGGCGCCGGCCCCCGCCGCCTCGTCGGCGCCGGCGGCTGCAACCACGACCACGACGGTGCCGACCACCACCGCCGTCTACGACGGCGCGACGGTGGTGTTGACGGCCATCCCGTCGAGCCAGGTGGCCACGCTCACCAGCGACGGGACGGTGAGCGACTTCGAGTCGAACGTGCCGTCCTACACCTGCCTGAACGGCGCCACGCTCGACGTGTACGACAACCTGCTGTCGGGCCAGCAGGTGGCCAAGGCGGCCACGCCGACCAACTGCATCACCCAGGACTTCCAGCTGCCCGCCTGAACCGAAAGGCTCGAAGCCGGCCGGTAGCCTGGTTCGAGACCAGCGATGGACGTGGACGAACTCTCGGACGAGAACGACGCGGACGTGCCCCCGTCGGGAACCGGCCCGGCCCCGGCCCGCCGCTTCCCGCTCGGCCTCCCGTCGCAGCGGGTGTTGCAGATCGTGCTGGGGCTGTTCTGGATCCTCGACGCCGCCCTGCAGTTCCAGCCCTTCATGTTCGGGCAGGGCTTCGTGCAGGCCAACATCCTGGCCAACGCCCAGGGGCAGCCGTTCGTCGTCGGCGACCTCATCACGCACATCGGGAGCTTCCTCTCGCCCGACATCGCGGTCTGGAACACCTTCTTCGCCCTGATCCAGCTCTTCATCGGTGTCGGGCTCTTCTACAAGCCGACGGTACGGCCGGCCCTGGCCGTGTCCTTCGCCTGGGCCTTCGGGGTGTGGCTCTTCGGCGAGGGCCTGGGCATGGTGCTGACCGGGACGGCCTCCGCGCTGACCGGCGCGCCCGGCAGCGTCCTGCTTTACGGCTTGCTCGGCCTCATGGCCTGGCCGCGCGCCGCCCGCGGCGCCCGTACCGCCGCCGCCGCCGCCGACGGCGAGCTGACCGGCGTCGCCTCGTCGGCCGCCGCCCAGGGCATCGGGCGCTCGGTGACGCCCCTGGCGGTGTGGGCCGGGTTCTGGTCGCTGGCCGCCGTGCTGTTCGTGTTCCCCGACAACCGGACACAGACGTCGGTATCGAGCGCCATCGTCGGCATGGCCCAGGGGGAGCCCAGCTGGTACGCCCGCTTCCTGACCAGCCTGGGCCACCAGTTCTCGACCACCGGCACGCAGACGGCGTGGATCCTGGCCCTGGTGTCTGTCGTCGTCGGCCTGGGCCCGTTGGTGGCGCGCCGGGCCGAGTGGTTCCTGGTTGCCGGCGCCCTGTTCTCGCTCTTGCTGTGGATTTCCGGCCAGGGCCTGCTGGGCGACGTGTTCAGCGGATCGGACACCGACCCCAACACGGGCCCCCTGGTGATTCTGCTGGCGCTCGCCATGATGCCGCTGGTCGTCGCCGCCCGGGAGGAGTGGCGCTCGCCGGCGGCCACGGTGCTGCGGCGCGCCCCGGCCCTGGCCGCGTTGGGGGTGGCCGCGCTCGGCGCCGCGCTCGCGCTCAGCGCCACCTACCCACCGGCGCCGCCCGAGTCCGCCACCATGGCCATGTCGGGCATGGACATGGACGGCATGGCGTCGAGCAGCCAGGCCATCAGCTCGGACACCTGTCACCCGAACCAGGTCGGGCTGAAGATCTCGGGCCTGGACCTGGCCAACACGCCCTACATGATCATGAGCGGGACCAACGGGATGGACATGAACGGCGCCGACGCCAGTGCGGCGGCCGGGTTCAACGTGACCAAGCCCAACTGGACCTACACGGGGCCCGCCCTGCCGCAGTCGGAGGCTGAGGCGCTGCTGGCCGACGGCAACAACGGCCCGGCCGACATCCACATGGCCGTGAGCGGGTGCGCGGCGCGCCTCACGTCGGCCGAGGACATCGGCGCCGAGCAGTACGTGCAGCAGACCAGCGCGGCGGCCGGGCAGTACAGCACGCCGGCCAAGGCGGAGGCCGCCGGGTACGAGCCGGCGTCGCCCACCGACTACCCGGTCGTGTACTACGTCAACCCGCAGATCGTGGCGGCCAACGCCGCGGCCAAGCGCACGCTCGACCCCGACGCCGTGGACGGCCTCCTGTACGCAGCGACGCCGTCGGGCGCCGACGTCCTGGCGGCCGCCTTCTACATCCTCCCGTCCACCGTGACCACGGTGCCCATGCCCTACGGCGCGCTGGTGCAGTGGCACCGCCGCGTCGCCGTGTGCGGTGACGGCTCGGCCTCGGCCACCATGCCGCTCGCCATCACGGGCTACCCGCCCTGCCCCAGCGGCTCCACGTTGCAGCCGACGCCCTACCTGTCCATGGTCTGGCAGGTGCCGGTGGCCGGCGGGCCGCTGGCCATTCAGCCACCGGACATCCAGATCGTCGAGGCGGCCGTCATGCAGACGGACGGGAGTTAATCGCCCCCTCATCGGCGAGGCCGCCGGTCACCCACCCACGTTGTCGGAAGAGGTACGAGGCGACGGCTCAAAAGAAAGCGCGTCCGTTGCCGTTCCCTTCTCGAGTGCCATGACCCCTCTCCCGTCTTCCGGCGTGGCCGGGCGCGCCCTCACGTGGGCCCGCATCGACTTCCGTCCCCCGCAGCGCCCGCCCGCATGGTGGCGGGTGGTGCTGGCCACCCTCACGGCGCTCGCGCTCTCGCTCCTGGCCGACGCCGCCATTGTCGCCCTCGGGACCCGGGTGTTCCCCTCCACCCAGGGTTACGCCCACTTCCAGTTCCACGATTACGCCCGGCTCACGGTCATCGGCGTGCTGATCGCCTGCGCCGCCTGGCCGGTGGTGGCACGCCGCTGTTCGGCGCCGCGCTGGCTCTTCTTCCGGCTGGCCATCGTGGTGACGCTGGTGCTCTTCGCGCCCGACTTCTACATCCTGTCCAAAGGGCAGCCGGCCAAGGCGGTGGCCGTGCTCCTGTGCATGCACGTGGCCATCGCACTCGTCACCTACAACCTGCTGGTGCACCTGGCGCCGGTCCGTTCCCGCACCCGCCGCCGTGTCGTGCCGGCGCACGCCGGGGCGTCGAGCCCGGCCCCTAGCGCGGGGCGATGGCGTCCACCCGGGCCAGCACCTCGTCGCTCGGGCGCCACTCACCTCCGGCCACGTTGGCCGCGATCTGCTCGGGCCGGGTGGCCCCGGCGATGACCGAGGCGACCTCCGGGCGGGAGAGCAGCCACCCGAAGGCCAGGTCCAGCACGGTGTGGCCCTCGCCGCGGGCCAACTCGTCCAGCGCGGCCGCCTTGGCCAGCCGGTCGTCGCTCAACTGGGCGGCGGCGGCGTCGCCCATGTTGGTCAGGCGGCTGGCCTCGGGGAGCGGCTCGCCGGCGCGGTACTTGCCGGTGAGCAATCCGGAGGCCAGCGGGAAGAAGGGCAGGAACGCCATCCCGGTGCGATCGCACTCCTCGAGCACGCCGTTCTCCGGGTCGCGGTAGAGGATGTTGTACTGGTTCTGCACGCTGACGAAGCCGGGGCCGCCGTCCGGCACGGCCGCCGCCGCCTCCTCGAGCATGGACGCAGTGAAGTTGGAGCAGCCGAACTCGCGGATCTTGCCCTCGGCCACCAGCTCGCGCAGCGCGCCGATGGTCTCGGCGATCGGCGTCTTCTGGTCCGGCATGTGCTGCTGGTAGAGGTCGATGCGGTCGGTGCCCAGGCGGGTCAGGCTGTCCTCGACGGCCGTGCGGATGTAGGCCGGCGCCGCGCCGCCCTCGTGGCCCTCGTAGGCACCGGCGAACTTGGTGGCCAGCACGATCTCGTCCCGCCGCGCGCCCAGCGCGGCACCGAGATACGACTCGCTCTTGGTGCCGCCGTAGATGTCTGCCGTGTCGAAGAGCGTGATGCCGGCGTCGAGCGCGGCGCCCACGACGGCGTCGGTCTCGGTGCGCCCGATGCGGCCGCCGAAGTTGTTGCAGCCCAGGCCGACCACGCTGACCTTGAGCGATCCGATCGTGCGCGTCTCCACCGGCGGGCTCCTCCCGTTCGGCCGGTCCGAGCGGAGGGGACCGGGTCGGTTGTACTGTACCGGCGGCTCGAGGTGGGGGGACCTCCCGGCAGGAGGAGGCAGCGATGGCAGAAGGGGCAGTGGACGTGACCGTGGCGGCGGCACCCGACGAGGTCTGGAAGCGCGTCGGGGACTTCGGCGGGGTCGCCGACTTCTTCCCCGGCATCGAGTCGTTCCGGCTCGAGGGCGACGATCGGGTCATCGGCATGTTCGGCATGGAGATCCGCGAGCGGCTGCTCTCGCGCGACGACACCACGCGGACGATCTCGTACTCGGTCGTCGACGGCGTGCCCATCGACAGCCACACGGCCACCATTTCCGTGGAGCCGGCGGGCGAAGGGGCAAAGGTCACCTGGGCCTACAGCGTCACCCCCGACGAAATGGCGCCCATCTTCGGCGACACCTACAAGGCCGCCCTGGGCGCGCTGGAGAACGGCTTCTCCTGACGCATCCACCAGCGGAAAGGTGTTGGCGGCGACCGGCTCGCCTACCCTGACGCCGTGACCCCAGGCGCGTCCGAGCGCGCACCCTCGCGGCCGGCGGCGCCGCTGCCCGTCACGCCGCGGCCGCTGACCGAGGACGTGCCGCGCATCTACCCGCGCCGGCTGCCCGACCCGACGCGGCGCGAGCTCGTCCGCCGCGGCCGCACCATCGCCAAGGTGGTCGGGGTCCACTTCACGCCCATCGCCGTCCGCCAGCTGGTGCACATCCGCCAGGGCGTGCTGCCGGCGGCCCAGCTGGCCCGCCCGCTGCGCAAGAGCTTCCAGGACCTGGGCGGCACCTTCATGAAGTTCGGCCAGATCATCGCGTCGTCGCCCGGCATGTTCGGCGACGAGGTGGCTGACGAGTTCCGGGCCTGCCTCGATACCGGCCCGGCCGTCCCCTTCCCCGACGTACGCCAGCGGGTCGAGGAGGACCTCGGGCTGTCGCTGCGCGACGCCTTCGCCGAGTTCGACCCGCGGCCGATCGGTACGGCCTCCATCGCCGTGGTGCACAAGGCGCGCCTGCTCGACGGCCGCACGGTGGCGGTCAAGGTGCTGCGCCCCGACATCGAGCACGTGGTGGCGACCGACCTCGATCTCATGCAGCCGTTGCTCGAGATCCTCGTCCGCCAGACGGGCGACCAGATGGCGGGCTCCACGCTGCAGATGCTCGACGGCTTCCGGGTCCAGATCGGCGAGGAGATGGACCTGCGCAACGAGGCGCGCTCGCTCGTGCACTTCCGCCGCCTGCAGAACGAGTTCGACCTGAAGCTCATGGCGGTCCCCGAGCCTCACCTCGACCTGTCGGGGCGCAACGTGCTCACGATGGAGTTCTTCGACGGCGTGCCCATCGACGACCTGGCCCAGGTGGCCGACCTCGGCATCGACCCCACCCCGCTGGTGCAGGAGGTCATGCGGGCCTTCTTCCTCACGACGGTGCGCTGGGGCGCCTTCCACGGCGACGTGCACGCCGGCAACATGATGCTGCTGCGCGACGGCCGCATCGGCGTCATCGACTGGGGCATCGTCGGCCGGCTCGACCCGTCGACCCACCGTTTCTTCATTTCGCTGCTGGCAGCCGCCATGGGCGACGAGGCGGCCTGGCCGGTGGTGACCAAGCACATCACCGACGTCTACGGGCCGGCCATCGGTGTGGCGGTCGGCCTGTCCGACGACGAGCTCACCGCGTTCTTCCGCTCCATCATGGAGCCGGCGCTCACCCGGCCCTTCGGCGAGGTCAGCCTGGCCGGCATCATGCAGGACATTCAGCTGCAGATGGCCAAGGCACAGGGGATCGAGGCGCACCAGCGCAGCGTGCGGGCGATCCTCCGGCGCCTGCGCACCCAGCGCAAGGTGCGCCGCCTGGCCGACGCGTCGGGCGGCCTGATGTCGGAGTTCGACCGGGGCACCTTCCTGCTGGCCAAGCAGCTCATGTACTTCGAGCGCTACGGCCGCATGTTCGTCTCGGAGATGCCGATCCTGAACGACCGCGCCTTTATTGAGCAGCTGCTGGCCGGGGTCGACCTGTCGAGCCTGTCCGACTGACCCGTCCGGCCGGCTCTTTGGCACAGAACTGGAATCTGTTCTAGTTTTCACCACCGGGGCCCGAGCCCGGGCCGACCGGGGAGGTGACATGGCAGACGCGGCGGTGAACTACACGGCCGACCACGTCCTGGAGTACCCCTTCGTGCGTTCGGTGGGCCCGGTGGTCGGTGCCTTCCTGACCGGCCTGCGCGACGGCCGGGTCGTCGGCACCACGGGCAGCGGCGGCAAGGTCATTGTGCCGCCGACCGAGTACGACCCCGACACCGGGGAGGAGACCTCGGGCGTGGTCGAGGTCGGGCCCGAGGGGACGGTGACCTCGTGGTCGTGGGTGGCCCGCCCCATGCCCAAGCACCCGCTGCAGACGCCCTTCGCCTGGGTGCTGGTGCGCTTCGACGGCGCCGACACCTCCTTCTTGCACGTGCTGCCGGCGGCCTCGCCCGACGAGGTCTCGACCGGCATGCGGGTCCGCCCCGAGTTCGCGCCGGAATCGGAGCGGGTGGGCCACGTCAAGGACATCAGCCACTTCGTGGCGGTCGGGGGTGGGTCGTGAGCGAGCTCGAGCCGGTGACCATGATGGCGGCGACCACCCGCCTCGACTACGTGTTCACCGCCGGCGTGGCCATGGGCAAGAACCTGCACGGATACGAGCAGGGCAAGTTCATCGGCCAGCGCTGCCCGAAGTGCCGGAAGGTCTACATCCCGTCGCGGGGATCGTGCCCGACCGACGGCGTGCCGACCGACGAGATCGTCGAGTTGCCCAACACGGGCACGGTCACCACCTACTGCATCGTCAACGTGCCCTTCGCCGGGCAGTCGATCGAGATCCCCTACATCTGCGGCCAGATCCTCCTCGACGGGGCCAACCTCTCCTTCATGGGCCTGCTCCAGGAGATCCCGACCGACGAGGTACGCATGGGCCTCCGGGTCGAGGCGGTCTGGGTGCCGCCCGAGGAGCTGGGGCCGACACTGGCCTCGGTGAAGTACTTCCGCCCCACCGGCGAGCCCGACGCCGACTACGAGACGTACAAGGAGTACCTGTGAGCGGCTTCCCCGAGCTGGTCTCGGGCTCTCGACCGGTGGGCGTCGTGTCCTTCGCCCAGTACGACAACGTGCGGCGCGAGGACCAGCGCAACGAGGTCGAGATGCTCATGCCGGTCGTGGCCGAGGTGTTCGGCAACATCGGCATCACCAAGGACGACGTGGGCTTCATCTGCTCCGGCTCGACCGACTACCTGATCGGCGGCCCCTTCTCCTTCGTGGCCGCGCTCGATGCCGTCGGGGTGTGGCCGCCCCGGGCCGAGTCCCACGTCGAGATGGACGGCGCCTGGGCCCTCTACGAGGCGTGGGTGTTGCTGCAGGAGGGCGAGATCGACGCCGCGCTGGTGTATGCCTTCGGGCGCTCGTCGATGGGTGTCCTGGGCGAGATCCTGGCCGTGCAGCTCGACCCGTACTACCTCGCCCCGTTGTGGCCCGACCCGACGTCGCTGGCCGCGCTGCAGGCGCAGGCCCTGATCGACACCGGCAAGGCGACCGAGGCCGACTTCGCCGCCGTGGCCAGCCGCTCACGCCGCTCGGCGCTGGGCAACCCCAAGGCGCAGGTGGCCTACGACCGCTCGCCGGAGCAGCTGCTGGCCGAGGAGTACGAGGTGGCGCCGCTGCGCCGCCACGCTCTGCCGCCGCTGACCGACGGCTGCGCCGCCGTCGTGCTGGCGGCCGGCGACAAGGCCTACGAGTGGTGCGAGCGGCCGGCCTTCATCACGGGCATCGATCACCGCATCGAGACCCACTCGCTCGGCGCCCGCGACCTGGCCGCGTCGCCCTCGACCAAGCTGGCCGGGGAGAAGGCCGGCGTCGGCGCCAAGACGGTGGACATGGCCGAGCTGCATGCGCCCTACGCGCACCAGGAGCTCATCCTGACCGAGGCGCTGGGGCTGGGCGACGAGGTCTCGGTCAACCCGTCGGGGGGCGCGCTGGCGGCCAACCCGATGATGTCGGCCGGCCTCATCCGCATCGGTGAGGCGGCCAAGGCCATCTGGTCCGGCCAAGCCGACCGGGCGGTGGCGCACGCCACTTCCGGTCCGTGCCTGCAGCAGAACCTGGTCGCCGTCCTGGAAGGGGTGTGATGGCCGAGCGCTGCGCAGTCATCGGGGTGGGCCAGACGGTGGCCAAGTCCAAGCGGGAGGACGTGTCGATCGCCGGCCTGGTGCGCGAGGCGGCCGTGGCCGCCCTGGAGGACGCCGGCCTGGGCTTCGCCGACATCGACGCCGTCGTTATCGGCAAGGCGCCCGACATGTTCGAGGGCGTCATGATGCCAGAGCTCTACCTGGCGTCGGCCCTCGGCGCCGTGGGCAAGCCCATGTTCCGCGTGCACACGGCGGGCTCGGTGGGCGGTTCGACATCGATTGTGGCCGCGCACCTGGTGACGTCGGGCGTGCACGAGCGCGTGCTGACGGTGGCCTTCGAGAAGCAGAGCGACAGCGATGCCATGTGGGCGCTGTCGGTGCCCCAGCCGTTCTCGGCCCCGCTCCTGGCCGGCGCCGGCGGCTACTTCGCGCCGATCATCCGGGCCTACATGTACCGCTCGGGGGCACCGAGCGACATCGGCATGAAGGTGGCCGTGAAGGACCGGCTGCACGCGCTGAAGAACCCCTACGCCCACCTGCACCTGCCCGACATCTCCCTCGAGAAGGTGGAGGAGTCGATCATGCTGTGGGACCCGCTGCACTACCTCGAGTCGTGCCCCTCGTCCGACGGCGCCGCCGCCATGGTCATCGGGTCGGAGAAGGCGGCGGGAGCGTCGACGGCAGAGACGGGCCGGCCGCCGGCGTGGGTCCACGGCATGGCCATGCGCTCGGAACCGACGATGTTCGCCGGCCGGGACCAGGTGAACCCCCAGGCGGGCAAGGACTGCGCGGCCGACGTCTATCGGCAGGCCGGCATCACCAACCCGCGGGCCGACTTCGACATGGCCGAGGTCTACGTGCCGTTCAGCTGGTACGAGCCCATGTGGCTGGAGAACCTCGGCTTCTGCGACGAGGGTGACGGCTGGAAGCTGACCGACGCCGGGGCGACGTCCATGATCGAGGACGGCGACATCCCGTGGAACTGCTCGGGCGGCGTGCTGTCGTCCAACCCGATCGGCGCCTCCGGCATGTTGCGCTTCCTCGAGACGGCGCTGCAGGTGCGCGGCCTGGCCGGCGAGCACCAGGTGCCCGACGCCCAGCGCGCCCTCGGCCAGGCCTACGGTGGCGGCTCGCAATTCTTCTCCATGTGGGTCGTCGGCGCGGAACGGCCCTGAGGCCCCGGGCACCGGCCGATATGCTCGGCGGTGCCAGCCAGCCCTGACCAGGAGGTTTCCGTGAAGGTCGTCGTGGACTTCGACGAGTGTGCCAGCAACGCCGTGTGCATGGGCATCCTGCCCGAGGTCTTCGAGGTGCGCGACGACGGCTACCTCTACGTGCTGAACGAGCACCCGCCCGAGGAGTACCGCGAGCGCCTGCGCGAGGCGGTCAACGGCTGCCCCACCGGGGCCATCTCCATAGAGGAAGACTGACGACCGTCGTCATCCGCCGCACTCCGCCGGCGCCGGGGTGCGCCGCCGCAGCGCATGGTTGATATCGCCACCCCGCCCCGGGCCCGCTTCGCCCCCTCGCCGACCGGGTACTTCCACGTAGGGAGCGCGCGGGCCGCGCTGTTCAACTGGCTCTTCGTGCGCCAGCACGACGGGACCTTCGTGCTGCGCATAGAGGACACCGACGAGGCGCGCAACCGGCCGGAGTGGACCGACGGCATCATTTCGGCGCTCGCCTGGCTGGGCATGGCCCCCGACGAGGGGCCGTACTTCCAGTCCGAGCAGGACGAGGTGCACCAGGCCGCCATCGAGGCGCTGTGGGAAAGCGGCGCGCTCTACGCCTGTGGCTGCACCCGGGAGGAGATGGACGACCGGACCAAGGCGCGGGCGGCGGCGGGCGATCCCACGCCGGGCTACGACGGGCATTGCCGTGACCTCGGGTTGGCGCGGGGCGAGGGCCGGGCGCTGCGGTTCCGCACGCCCGACGAGGGCGTGGTCGAGGTGCACGACCTCGTGCGCGGCGACGTGGAGTTCCCCCAACGGGCGCTGGAGGACTTCATCTGCGTGAAGAGCAACGGCAAGCCGCTCTTCGTGCTGGCCAACGCGGTCGACGACCGCACCATGGCGATTTCGCACGTCATCCGGGGCGAGGACCAGCTGCCGACCACGCCGCGCCAGATCATGCTGTGGGACGCGCTCAACACGGCCGAGCACCGTGCGCTGGCGCTCCCGGCCTACGCCCACCTGCCGCTGCTGGTGAACGAGCAGGGCAAGAAGTTGTCCAAGCGCCGCGATCCGGTGGCGGTCGAGATGTATCGGGAGCAGGGCTACCTGCCGTCGGCCTTCCGCAACTACCTGGCCCTGCTGGGCTGGAGTCCGGGCGACGAGGAGATCGTGCCACTTGAGACCATCATCCGGCTGTTCCGGCTGGAGGACGTGCAGCGTTCGCCGGCCTTCTTCGACGTGAAGAAGCTGGACCACATCAACGGCGTCTACATCCGCGCGCTCGCCGTCGACGAGTTCGTCCACGTGGCGCGCCCGTGGGTCGACCCGGTGCCGCGGGAGTGGGCGCCCGGCGGGTGGCGCGACCCGGACACGGGCGCCCCGGTGGTGGAGCCTCCCACGTGGCCGCCGGAACGCTTCGACCCAGCGGCGTTCGAGGCGCTGGCCGCCGTGACCCAGGAGCGGGTGGTCGTGCTGGGCGAGGTGCCCGAGCTGGTGGACTTCCTGTTCCTGGGGGACCGGCCCGACGACGAGGACAGCTGGCGCAAGGCGGTGGCGGGCGACGAGCTGGCGCCGCGCATCCTGGCCGAGGCGCTGGCCGTGTACGAGTCGTGCCCCTGGGACGTGGACGCGCTCCACGCGGCGACGCTGGCCATCGCCGAGTCGGTCGACCGCAAGCTGGGCAAGGCGCAGGCGCCGATCAGGGTGGCGGTCATGGGCCGGACCAGGGGGCTGCCGCTCTTCGACTCGCTGGTCGTGTTGGGCCGCGAGGAGACGCGCCGCCGGGTGGCGGCCGCCCTCGACCGGCTGGCTCTCGCCGGCTGATGCTGTTCTGGCCCGTCCGGCTGGCCCTGCGCGTCGTGGCACTGATCGCGCTGGCGATCGTCATCTACTTCGCGGTGACGCTGATCCAGGTGTGGCTCACGTCGCGCCAGTACGACCCGCACCCGGCCGGCGCCATCCTCGTCATGGGTGCGGCCGAGTACGACGGGACGCCGACGAACGACCTCAAATCCCGGCTCGACGAGGCGCTCAAGCTGTACCGGCAGGGCTACGCCCATCTGGTCGTCGTGACCGGAGGCCGGCGGCCGGGGGACGTCTACACCGAAGCGGAGGTGGGCAAGAGGTATCTGGTCGGCCAGGGCGTCCCGGCGGCGGACATCCTCGAGGCGGGGGGTAACGACAGCTACGAGAACATCGCCGACGCGACACCGGAGCTCAAGGCACGCGGCGTGCATCGGATTCTGGTGACCACCGACCCGTTCCACGAGTACCGCTCCATGGCCATTGCGTCGGACGAGGGGTTCGCGCCGTCACCGACGCCGACGCTGGACTCGCCGATCGCGGGCTGGTCGACCGTGCCCTATTTCGCGAAGGAAACGGTGGCGGTGGGGTTCGGCCGTGTCATCGGGTACGACAACCTGGAGTGGCTGCACGACGCCTGAGGATGGCGCCGGACCTCCTCAGGTGGTCGGGGCCTTGAAGGTGATGCGGACGACGGTGCCCTGGCTCTGGACCGTGCCGACGCCGATGACGCAGGACAGGTGACCCGCGGTGCCGCAAGAGCCGTCGCCGACGACGCCGGTGGCCACTGCAAAGTGGGTGGAGAAGGTGCCCTTGGCGGAAACGGTCAGCTGCTTGGCAAGGCTGATGTCGCAGTGCTTCTCATCGGCGGCGGCGTTCAGCTCGCCCTGGACGTCGGCGTTGCACTCCGTGATGAACCAGCTCTCGGCCTTGCCGTGGTACGTCTTGGCCAGGCCGCGACCCGAGACCACCACGCTCTGCCCGCTGACCAGGCCCTTGCTCGGCGTCACGTGGACCGAGAGGGCCGAGCTGGCGCCGGCCGGCGCCGCGCCCACGAGGGTGGCCGCCCCGAGGGCGACCGAGACCATGGCGGCAAGGACCGCCGCGCTCCACCAACGATGCATCCGCCTACCTCCGAATACCGCACGAGTACGTCCGGGCCCGCCCCGGGTTGCGGCATTTTCTCATGGGGCAACGTGCATGTTCAAAACGAAGGACCCTGTCAGGGCTGGGGGCGGCCGGGGCAGGGCGCTCGGCTAATCTGAGCGTCCACCTATTCGGGGGTGGTGTAATCGGCAACACGGCTGGTTCTGGTCCAGTTATTGAGGGTTCGAGTCCTTCCCCCCGAGCACCGGCGGAAGCCGTCCCCGTGACGGCGACCTCCGCTCGGCCCCATCGTCTAGAGGCCTAGGACACCACCCTCTCAAGGTGGCGACACGGGTTCGAATCCCGTTGGGGCTGCAAAAAAATGCCAGTTCAGTACCACTTCTGAGCTATCGAACGGACGCCTC
>DATNLP010000072.1:0-12131 GCA_035602795.1 Acidimicrobiales bacterium
TCGAGGCAGGATCACCCGCACCAGCGGCATGATCTCGCGGAGAGCCGGATGCGGTGAGAGCTGCACGTCCGGTTCGGAGGGCGGGCTGGGGAAACCGGTTGGAGGAGACTCCGGCACGGCGCCCCAGTCCGACCCCTACACCCATTCGGCTCAGTTCTCGGTTATGTGCAGTCGCGGCGCGTCCGCGCCGTGGTCACCGGGGCTTGCGAGTGGAGAGGCAGCACATAATCACAGACCCGCGGTGCGACACGAGGCACTCGTTGCGAGTGGACTCGCAGAAAGGAGATCAACAGATGATCTCGACTGCGCAGTTCCCGGCAAGCGCTTAGTGGCCGTCCCTCCCGGTACTGCGTCGCTGGTGAAGGAGATCTTCGAAGCTCCGGGGAAGGCCCGAGGGTGCCCGCTCCATCGGGGCGCCATAGGCTGGGAGAGACCGGACGGGTGAACGCAACTAGATGACGATGCCTCGTCATCTGAAGCCTCGGGTGATGGAAGCAGTACAGGACTGCAGGGACGTTGCTGTTGTAATTTCGGCACGTGGCGACCGGGGAAAAGGGACCGGTCGTGTAAGCACGACCGTCCCCGGGGTATAGAAGGCACCCACCCGGTCGCAACTCGTACGTGTGGAACCTGACAATCCCGTTGGGGTTCGGCACAGTCGGCCGGTAACCCGACTGCAAGGGAGGCCCAATCCCCCAGGGGCAATGGATGACCAAGAAGCCAACGTCGGCAGCCGAAAGGCAACAGGAAAGTGACCGGCTACTGCGCCTGCCGCCTCCCATAACTGGCCGGAGACGGCGCCAGTGTCACTGCACCTTCACACGGAGACATCGAGGATGTCGGGATCGAGGTCTATATCGAGCGCGAGGAGGATACGACACATCAAGCTATATTGTGCCGAAAGACCTACAATTTCGACCAGCTGAGAGTCATCAAAGTGATTCCTAGCTTCGCTCCAAACGTTCTCATCCACTTCGCGGCGCTCTACGGCGGAAGCCAACCGAATGGCCGCGAGTTCACTTGCGGCAAAGTCAGTTACCACATCTGCACGCAAGCGCCGAATCTCGTCGTCCTCTAACCCCGCTTGTCGCGCTAATAAAACATGCCGGCGCCATTCGTATTCGCAGCCACACAGTGCCCCGCATCGAAGTATTACTGCCTCTCGGGTCCGCGGCGGGAGCAAAGTCCTTTCCCGTGTAGCAGAGAAAAACTCGACTAGCGCTCCGAGGAGTGCGGTGGAGTTGGCTAGGGCTCGCCTCACGTTCCAGACATCTCCCACGTCCGAAGGGAGATCGATTAGCGCTACACGAGCCATCGTCCCGGGCTTCTAATCGGTCCGGTTATCTCCATGAGCGCAAGCGGAGTTCGCGCCCACCCACTCCCCTGCCGTCGGGACGGGATGGCGAAAGAGCGAGGCTGCGTTCTGCTGGGTGACCATTGCGACTCAAACAGGCCAATGAGTTGGCGGTCCACCGCTTGTTTTGGGTCACGCTCCCGCAAGCTGTTCCTCCCCGATTCCTCTGGTGGCCACAAATGCCCCAGTTCATCGACGGGACACCAGCGAGGCATACACGCCGTCAATGTCCATATTACGCAACCGCGCATGGGGGTCATAGCAAGCAAAGCGCAACTCCAGATAGCTCATCGGCATCAGAAGATCGTCCGTATACTGCACGTTCCAGTCCACAACGGCATCGGAGCCGGTGAACGGTCGAGGGTCCCCGTCGACGTCCCTCACAACGATTCGAAGCGAGACGTCGTCGCGCATCTTTGTCGGCGCCCGATCGATGAAACCTAATGCGGCTCAACGACGCCGTCATCCGCCAAGAAAACTACGTACTGACGCTGGTGGGGCGATAGCTCGGGCCGCACCAACGTTCGCCGATCCCGCGCCCATCCCGCTGGTCGGACATCGTCCATCACCTGCGTCATTCCAAATTCCCTTCGCTTTGGCAGGCCGTGCGACCTTTGCTGCAAGCGCTCCCTTCATTGAGTTGTTGGTTGTAAACAAAGGTACGAGTTGCTCAGGCAACTGTCAACCGCCGCCTAATCCTGACGGCTATACGGGAAGATCTATCCGCGGCACCAAGTGGCTGCTTTGACCGCTCGCCTTGAAACTCCCCCGCACCAGGCAAAGCCCCATGGTCGCGGACCTGATCGCCGGCCACTCAGCCTGGCTGTTCGCATGCATGGCGAACTCCACCATTTCACACAGTCAGCTAAGTTCGAGTAAACATCACGGCTCTCGGCCACCATGTCGCCCCCGCTCCGTTCCTTCGACAAGGCGAACCATAACGCGAAACGGCTCTGGACCAGACTGGATGATCACTTCCTCCGGGTGAGCAAGCACATTGCAGCATAGGTCTGGCCACATTCGACTCTCTTATGTGCTGAGCGTCATCTCACGGCTTCATCGAGGGCATCAGGTCGGCGTACCTGAACCCGTGAAGTCGACAGTGAGGGGACTGGGACGCGACGCCGATCCCGTAGTAACTGACCAGTAGGGCTACCGGTTAGATCGCAGAAGGTACGAAGTAGGCATTGCCGCAATAGCGCCGCCATCCACCGGCAGCGTCGCTCCCGTGATATAGGAACCTTCGTCGCTGCTCAAGAATAATACGGCATGGGCAACGTCCCACGCATCACCCCGGCGACCTAGCAGATTGGCATCGGCTGTCACCGGCACTCCGGACGAGTCAGCCTCCTGGTACGCTCGGAGGACCTCGGCCTGCATGGGCGTTGCGATGATTCCCGGCAGCACGGCGTTCACGCGAACATTATTGTGTCCAAGACAGCCAGCCAGGTCGACTGTGAGCCCAAGCAGTGCCGCCTTCGACGAACTGTAGGCAGGCTGTGACATTCCAGAGTCCCGAACGCCCGCGATCGATCCGATGTTTACGATCGATCCACCGCCGCGGCTGATCAGTGGCTGGGCTGCGAACTTGCAGGCCAGAAAGGCGCCTCTGAGGTTGACCGCCATAACGCTCTCGTAAAGCTCGGGCGACGTTTCTGTGATCGACTGATGCGCCGTGATAGCTGCGTTGTTCACAAGGATATCTAGGCCGCCGAACTGGTCTACCGCCGCCCGAACCATGGCCTCGCTATCGGCCGAACGACTGATGTCAGCCACGAAGACTTCTGCCTTGCCTCCGGCTTGCTCGACCATCCGCAGAGTATCTTCCGCCCTCTCTTTAACATTGTCCACCAGAAGGACTGACGCGCCTTCGCGCCCGAGGACGACGGAGATCGCTTTGCCAATACCCACACCCGGACCACTCGACCCGGCACCCGTTACGAGCGCCACCCTTCCTTGTACACGACCAACCATCCCCCTGCTCCTCCAAATTCGGTTGTCTCCGCCTGCCAACGGAGAGTATCAATCAAGGACGGTCGAGGGCAAGCAAGCAAGCAAGTGCGCATTACATGGAATAGGTCTGTCAGATTTTCTGCCTGAGCGGTCGTGACGGTATTGGTTGGTTAGATGGCAACTCGGTCGCGGTAGCGGATGGTCAGGACGTTGAGGATGGTCTTCCAGCCGTTGGTTGTACCTTTCAGGTTGGATCTTCCGGGTGTGTATTGCTGGGTGACGAGGTAGAGAACCTTTCATCTCGGCTTGCTCGCTGGGACCTCAAGAGGGTCCGTATTGTGCACGGTCGTTGACCATAGTCAAGCCTTCCAAATGGAGTCTCCGTGTCAGGGCGGGCTCGCTCCGTATATACTGACTCCCGGACCGCGTGCGTCATCGAAAGACACCGATCGGCTCAACTTCACGCTAGAGCCTTGCGGAGCGGGATCGACAAAGTCTTGTCTTATGCCGCGGCCGGGGTGGCGAGGTCGCTGAAGAGGGTCTGCATCTGATGCTGATCTGGTCGTAATCCCGGTCGACGCCGTCCAGGTGGAGGGCTTGCGTCCGAGGTGACGACTCTGGACGTGTGCGGGATGGGCGACATGACGTTATCCCGGAGGGTGGATGCCCGATATGGTGCGGTCGGTCTCGGGTGGTACCTGCCAGCGCCGGGATCGGGTGTTTCTCGATGAGGGACTTGGCCCGGAGCTTGCGCAGGTCGTAGCCGCCCTGTCGGGTGCAGGCCTTTTCATCTTGGCAGATTACGGCTCACACCTTGTCGGTGAACTGGGTGCGTTGAAGCCGGCGGGCGACGCGGCGAGCGCGAGCACAGCGGCTAGGGCGTTGCGGGTGGGCGCCTTGTTGAGGTCGATGCCGCCAACGCGCGAAGCGGGGGGCTCGTCAAGCAACCCATCGGCGATGAAGCCGACGCGACGCAGCCCAAGGCGGTACAGAACCGGTCGGTGATGTCGACGAGACGGCTGTTCATGTCGCCGCTGGCGCTCGAGCACGCGTCCACAACACAGGAGCCGGGTGTTGTGTCCGATGGCGTCGACGCGCAGCACGTGTTGGCCTTTGGTGTATGCCTTCAACGTTAGGCGCCCGAAATTGACCTTGAAGTTGGTGAAGTCATAGGTGTCCCGATCACGACTTCGAGTCGAGGCAGTCCTGCCGCCCGGTCGCCGATGCGGCCGAGCCCTGGCTCCGAACATGGTGCGGTCGTCTTCACGTCAAGACGTGATCTCGTGAGGCGGACGATGGCTTCGAAGGTTCTTTGCACGCGGGCCCTGTTGGCGAAGAGCAGATCGCGCGAATACTCGACCAGGTAGATCGAGTGGTCATATGCGAAGACGCTCGCTGTCTGGTCGGCGGCAGCCAGCCGGAGGCTCGGGCACGCGGTGTAGACCCACCTGTCGCACACCTCGCTCAGCCGCCCTGCTGTCTCGGGTCGGTGTCTGTGATCCGCACGAGGTCCGCCGGTTCGGACACAACACTGAAGCAGTTCCCCTCCTTTCTGAACTCGACGCCCGTCCGTGTGGCCTGGGCGACGACACATTAATGGCAGTTGAGGGTCACCTGCCCGGCGAAGGGCGGGTGACCTGAGATCTTGAGCATCACGTGACCCCGGGTCGCGTTAGAGATGTGGAACGAATAGTGGTTCACGAACTGCAAGGTCTTCTCGAGGTTCACGATCCGCCCCGCGCCGGATCGGTGCACCTTCGACACAAACGCAGGATCCCAGGCGACGAGGACAAAGAGCATCCTGGGCGAACCGGCCCGGCATCGAGGTGCTGCTGGGCGATGAGGTGCTGTCGTTCACTCCCTTTGCTCGATGACCGGCACGCCGTTGGCCTTGGCCTATCCCCGAAGTCGGCGGGCGAAGAGAGCGGCTAGGCGCATGGGATGCGTGCTTCCGAGCTGTTCGTCGTCGCGCTGCCAGCGTCGCCACCGGGTCCGGAATCCACTTGGGGTGTATCCAAAACGTGAAGTAGGCGTTCAACACATTCCGGTCCACACGGTCGTAGGTGCCAGTGAGACGGTCGTCATAGCGGAGAGGGCGTCGTCCACAGCCGATGGGCAGACAAGAGTCAACGGTGGCACAGCTACTCCGAGGGGACCTCGGATGCCCGAGCGAGCGAAGCGAGTCTCGGGAGCGGAGTAGCTCTGCTTAGGAGTTCTGAATTACCGATTGTTGAGTCGGCTCACAGGTGGGCTGCCAATAGCTGCGTGGTGTCGATGATGATTGTGAGAGGTAGAGCCAGGCGTCAAAAGCTCGGGTCCGAGCCCTCTCTGAGCGATAGGGCCGCGCATAGGCCCACTCGCCGAGCAAGGTGCGGTTGTAGCGCTCGATCTCCCATTGGTCTGGGAATGAAATGGCCCGTTCGGGCTCACTCTGGCCTTGGCCAGCTCGACGGTGTCCGGACCGTCTCGAGGGTCTGGCCTGACCGGTGCGCCGACGATGACGCTGCGCCGTCGGTGTAGATCGATGCCGAGGCACACATGGTCCGGGTCGACGGGGGAACTCCGTAGGGACTTTCCTTCTACGCGTCGGGTAGGACAATGCTGCGAGGCTGCATCCAGACAACTCCTCGTACCTGGCATCCGGTCCGGTGCGCCTCAACGTGCCCGTCACGCTGGAGCAGCGCTGCGCTCCTGCATCACATTAGTGAGCCAGGTCTGGCGAGTTCCTACGTGAGCGTGGTCAAGGTATCCGGTCAGGAAGCACGCGACCTGACCACCGACCGCCGTGTTTAGGACGTAGGCATTGAGGTAGACGCGATCAACGAAGGAAAGGTCGAAGCCATCATGGCGTCGAGCACGTCGTTGCGATTGGTGACCCTCGTCATGAGCAACGTAATTGTGCGCAAGGGACGGCTATACCGGCCCGACGACCTCCATCAGCACCAGGTCGCGAGGACGAGGCCGGGGGGGCCTGCCCCCTTCCCGCTAATCTCGATCAACGCCACGCCCCGAGAACAGCTTCACGGCGCGCTAGGCGTGTCGCCAGCACTGCGTGTGTCCCCATGTCGCACCGCGTATAGGTCCTGAGCACTACGCAGCCGGCTCGTGGTCTCGGAACGGGCAGCGTACAGTCGAGTCCATGCTTCTTCCTGTTTGACACTGCTCCCCTGAAAGTACGGCATTACCTCATGCGCAAAAAGCTCAAGCGAAGCGAGGCGCGATTCGAAGGGAGCCAGATCCGGTAGACGAATGAGAAAAGTGCCAAATCCGCCAGCTTGATCAATCAACCGCTCAATGAACTCGATAGTCATCGCTGGTGTACCAACTAGACCCTGTTTGCCTGCGTTGAACTCTTCAACACGTTCCCGGTGCGATGAGGAAGCAATAATCGCCTCGGCGTCCACTCCGGTTGCCGTTGCGGCTGAGAATCGTAGTGCATCATCGAAGCCCCAGCTGACCTGATCGACTGCAGTGTCGTAATCGTTTGCGACGTGCACTGTACCAACAAGGCGCCAGCTAGAACGCTCGATCTTCCTGTTGGCAGCCCCGGCCCTCTCCTCCGCTATTCCCCATGTATCTTTGAGAAAATCAAATCCGGCTCCGGCAGTCGGTGAGAGAGAAAGCAGGCTTAAACCAAACCTCCCTGCACACCTCGGTCCAACAGGAGAGCGAACGGAAGCAATAGCGAGTTCCATTCTTGGATAGGTATAGGGACCAAGATTCAGACGAGCATCGCGCAGTCGGAACCAGTCTGTTTCCATGCTGACCGGCTCGTCGTCTTCGAGCAGCTGAACAAGAGCCTCCAGCCCGACCTCTAGACGGTCCCTCGCCTCATTGACATCAATGCCCATCATTTCCGCATCTTGTACGAGCGCCCCCGGACCGAAACCAAACATCACCCGCCCCCGCGTGAGATGGTCAAGTAAAGTCATTCGACCTGCCACGATAAATGGGTGATGGTAGGGAAGCGACAGCACTCCAGTCCCAAGCATGAGGCGTCGGGTGCGTTCGGCGGCGGCGGCGATGAACACGTCCGGTGCCGAAACGATCTCAAACCCGCCAGAGTGGTGCTCTCCCCACCAGATTTCGTCGAAACCAAGCTTGTCTAGGTGTTCGCAGAGTTGCAGGTCCTGCTGAAGGTAAAGGGTTGGGTTTCTTCCTGGTCGGTGATGCGGGGAGCAAAAGACTCCAAAGCGCATCGGCTGCTTTCTCATAGCCTGCGTTTCCTTCCTTCCGGCCGGAACGTCCCAAGAGTATCGACAAGCTAGCTTGTTGGCCAGCTGACAACCAACCCTACTACTGAAGGGTTAGTCTGGTCAATGCCCCTGGCAAGAGGCACTGGACCAGGGTGGCGTCTGTCTGAATCGACCCCGAGCGATTCCGGCGACGAGCCTACGAAGGCTTTGGTTGGTGAAGCCGATGACAGAGTTTCGACATAGCACGAGGCGCCGGCCAGGGCAACGGCGCGTTTGTCCCAAGCGAATGGGCCGGTTCGTTGGTCCTCATGGTTGAAGGGCTGGTGGGTGAGCTCGAAGAGCGCAGAGCCGATGTCACAGCCCTGACCTGCACGCTCGATGATAAGCAGAGGGGTGTTGATGGCGCGGGCCCGCTCGATCGGCTCGGGTAAATGTTGGAGCCTGACGAGCGTCCGAACACGGCCTTCATTCCGGCGGGACGGCCGACGCCGACGCTGTCAGCGAGAGCGCCCCGAAAGAAAACTCGGGTCCGGCGACAATCCTCGAAGAGGATCGCGCGCGATTTGACGGCTGAGCACATCGAAGCCCCCAGAAGTAGCCGGCTGTCGCTCCGTGTCGTGCAGCGGGCGGGAATCATGGTGATCTAACGATCTAGATTCCTTGGATATCGGCCGGGCCGAGCCGGTCGCAGAGCCCTTGGAGGCGCTCGGGACGCGAGCAGGCAGCGAACCCACTCGCCAAAGCGGTGTGGCCGAGCGAAAGATCGGGCTCGCTATACCTGGAGTTTGGCCCACTCGTGGCCGTCAACAGGCGCCCGTGGCCGGCCAGTTGGTGTCGGGCCGAGGCGCCGCTGCCGGCCTTCGGCTCTCGCGAACCCGGTGTGAACCTCTCGGCTCACCGGGCTGCCATCACCCAGCTTCACGACAAAAGCCTCAGTCGCCATGAGCAAAGAGGGCGTTAGTCCTCTTGGCGGAGACCCATAGGTTGAACTGGCGAACGTTATCTATCCTCAAGTTATGAGCGCTTTTATCGTTGTTGCGCGAGGCTACCTTGTCAGCCTATCTCTCACCGCGCGATATCGCCTGCGATTTCCATAGCGTCCGACGCCTTCGGAAAACCGACATATGTGGCGAGATGCATAATCTCCTCGCCAATCTCTCTGATGGGGATGCCGAGCTTAAGGGCAGCCGCGATGTGGTTCCGTAGTCGCTTCTCGGATCCTAGAACGGTAAGGATGGCTATAGTCACCCGTTCCCGATCAACAAGCGTGATCCCTGGACGTAACCACAGATCACCATAGGCGACGTCGGCAAGCCAACTCTTCCAATCGGGCACGATTTCCTCGCTAGAAGACGACGGACCTATATCTCGATCGGGCCACAGTCTTGCCATAAGCTGTTGTCCGCGCTCTAGCCGCTCATTGGCCGAGAGGACAGACGCCTCGGCTTCCGATAGTTCTATTCGGGCATCCTCGAGCTGTGTTTCGAAAATCTCTTTAAGTACCCGGAACCCCTCGAACCCCACTGCCATGCCAGCGTATCCAGTAACTTGAGACATGACTTCACACAATTCACCACGTGTGATTCCTTGGGAAAATGCAATGAGGACGTGTGTACGCAATAGGTCGGTCGTCCGAAGAGTCGCCAAGGCTGACACGGTCGCGAGACTGCGATCTCGTAGGGACAATGTAGGTCGAGTCCACATTCCGTCCAGCACTATGTCGGACAGATATCTCGTCCACATCTGACGCGCTTCACGCGGGATATGAATAGCGCTCTCGAGCAGAAGAGACCGGGCAAAGTCAAGAGCCACGTCTCGATGGCCCTCCAAGTCCGACTGAGTAGTCACTAGCAGTTCCTCCATTTGAGCCTCGATCAATCGCGTAGAGGAGGCGTGAACTAGACCTCGCGCATGCGCTGAAAAGAGCCTCCTTGGCTTGGGAAAAAGACGAGTCGTAACCCGACCGCCGGAGGCACTTTCTGTGAGGTCAGTATCGCGCGCGATCGAGCGGATCGCGGTGACCTTCGACGAGGACCACCTGGTGGCCACCGCCGGGCTGTTGCTGGTAGCCACGGTGGTGAAGAGGGTAGGCCTCGAGCGCTGGTCAACACTCTGGTGCGCATCCCCCTCCAACGGTCGGCTTCAAGCCCGGTCACAAAGTGCTCACCTTGGTGCACGCCATGTTGGCGTTGGCCAGGGCCAGCCGCATCGACCACGCCGACGTGTTGCGCCGCCGGTGCCAGCCATCAGGTCCTCTCCCACTGTCGACCGTCACGGAATTCCGTGGCGGGGCAAGGTGGGCACAAAGGCTGAGCGCGTGGTCGAGGACCGGGGTGGCCCCACTCGCTCTGCACTCAGAAGCGTTCGAGCCCCGACGCGTGGCGCAAGGACACGCGAACTCGCTCTCGCTCGTGCGCTTGGACCGCGATGACTACTCGGTGCCGACGGCCTATGCGCACCACGACGTGACCTGCTCGGCGGGATCGAGAACGTCGCCATCGCCAGCGGCACCGACGTGGTGGCCCGGCACGCTCGTCACTGGGGCAAGGAAGCAGACGACCTTCGACCCGATCCACTACCTGGACCTCTTGGAACGCAAGCCCGGGTGCCATCGAATTCGCCCGACCTCTCGAGAACTGGGAACTGCCCGGGTGCTACTCCACGCTGCGCCGGCGCGGCCGCAGAGGACTTCACCATGCGCCGAGATCTCGCCGACCCCGAGAGCCCTCTGGCCAATGTCGCACACGACGCGGTCGCACGGCATCTCCCACTGGATCATCCTGCTTCAAGGCCTCTCCGGGGTCACTAGGTATGTCGTGTTCGAGGCCCACCCGAGCGATCCATGCTGATCAAGACCCCGATCCACACTTGCGAGCCCCAACGACCGGCCGACGCGTCTATCGGTTGTTGGTTGACAAGCTATGTCTCTTCGCCTAACCTCTTGTGTGTGATGCAGCGTTCAGGCCCGATCGAGTCGCATTGGGGGTCGGCGACGCCTTCCGTTCCTGAAAGGTTTAGCTCGCTCGGGTGCGAGCACCTGACGACCAGGTCGTTTTTCCCGGCCGGGGGATATCCATTTAAGTGGACTGACCCTGGTCACGGGGTTGGCGCGTGAAGCGAATCCCCTGAGAGCGCCTCGCAGGTCCGCTCGGATGAATATGCCATTCCCGGTGTTAAGTGAGGCGCCTCTCATAGGCGGTCCCGAGGATCAAATGCCGTGCTGGTAGTCGGTCATGAAAGGGCGTCCGATCCATGATAGGGATCGAATCGGATCGTGCCGCTTCTACCTCGCTCGGGGCGTACTACACGCCTGAGCGGGAACAACTCCAACAGGTGACTCGCGAATTCGCGATGACGGATGTCCTGCCGATCGCAAACCGACTGGACCCTGTTCAGGGAAAGATTCCGATTGAGTTGCGAAAGAAGATGGCAGATCTTGGGCTGTTCGCCCTCCTCGTGCCGAGTCAGTACGGCGGGCTAGGGCTCGGGATGATGGAGTACTGTGTGGTCACCGAGGAGCTGTCGCGAGCCTGGATGAGCGTCGCCAGCATCATCGGACGGGCGGCGTTGCCAGCGGATCTCACCGAGGAGCAACGAATTAAGATGTACCCAAAGGTGATGACCGGCGAGTACCTGGGGGCCGGCGCCTTGTCGGAGCCCGACGCCGGCAGCGATCTCGCTGCCATCAGCTGTCACGCCCACCGCGACGGAGACGACTGGGTGATCAACGGTCAGAAGATGTGGTGCACGAACGCCGACGACGCCTCGTTCATCTCCTTGCTGTGCCGCTCGAGCCCGCGAAATCCGGCGAACCGCCGGGAAGGTATTGGCCTATTCTTCATTGAGAAGGAACCGGGGACTTTCCCGGTCGGAATCTTGGCCGAGCGCATTCACACGATCGGCTACCACGGTTGGTACACCTTCGCCCTATCGTTTGATGACTTCCGCGTGCCCGCATCAGCATTGCTGCGACCCTCGGGCGCCTTCGAGGACGCGGCGTCGGGATTGTTCGCTGCCCGGCTCCACACCGCGGCACGGGCGATCGGGCTGGCTCGAGGCGGGCTAGAGGACGCAACGCAGTACGCCCTTGACCGCGTGCAGTTCAACAAGCCCATCGCCTCCTTCCAGGCGATCCGATTTAAGCTGGCGAACATGGCGACCGAGATCGAGGTAGCGCGCCAGATGATGTACTACGTGGCCCATGAGATCGACGAGGGCCGTGGGGCACTCCGTTACAAGGAAGCGGCGATGGCGAAGCTATTCGCGACAGAGATGTCAGAGCGGGTGACCAGTGAGGCGCTGCAGATCCACGGCGGATACGGCTACACGACGGATTTCGCTGTTGAGCGCTACTGGCGCGACGCACGCCTCACAAAGATCTTCGAGGGCACCTCCGAGATCCAGCAGCACATCATCGCCAATCGGATGCTAGGGCCCCTCCGCTGACAGTTATGTACCGTCGAATCGAGGCCGACGGCACCGGGATCATCGAGTTCTGCGAATGCGAAAGAGAGCCGCTCCCCGCAGGAGCGGTCCGGATGGCCGTCACTTACTGCTCGGTCAATCGTGGAGACATTGAACGGGTTCGCGGGTCCTATGGCGGGCTTGATGCATCGGCGATGGATCTG
>DATNLP010000074.1:0-6955 GCA_035602795.1 Acidimicrobiales bacterium
TCCATGGTGTCCTCGACGGAGAGGATGAAGCAAGCCGCGGCCTGCTGCGGCACGCCCGGCACGCCGATGTTGAACCACACCGGCGAGTTGAAGGCCGCCCTCTGGTGGATGATGAGGTACTTGAGCTCGTGGTTGAAGACCTGGGCCTCGTCGTCGTCGACGAAGTAGCCGTCCTTGATCCCCCACAGCGTCAGCGTGTCGGCCACGCGGTCGGCTACCTGCTTGAGCGACCACTCGCGCTCGTCGGTGCCGAGGGTGCCGCGGAAGTACTTCTGCGCCAAGATGTTGGTGGCGTTCACGCTCCAGGACACGGGCACCTCGACGCCCAGCTGCTCGAAGGCGACCGACCCGTCGCGGTAGTTGGTGATCCGGGCGTCGCGCCGCTCCCACACGACCTCGTCGTAGGGATGCACGCCGGCCGTGGTGAAGTGCCTGCGGATGCCGATCTCGGATCGCTGGGGGGCGATGGCCATGGCGGTGAAGTCCTCCTGCTTGCCTAGGGGTGGTTCGGGTCGCTTGCTGCGTGCTGCTGCCTGCTCCTCGGCGCCGTCACCCCACCCCCTCCTACCATCGGGTGGCGACACGCGGCGCGTGCTCCGATCCGGCGCCCGGGCGAGGGCAAAACACCCCAACCACAATATATAGTGGTCGGACCTCCCCCGAGACACGAGATGCTGTGGTCATTACAGCACTGTAGTTACGCCGTTGTCAACCAAATCCACGCATTATCCATGCAGGTCACGGGCCGTTCGCGATGGTTTGCGCGCCAGGCCCTCCCAGCGGCCCTCCCCGGGCGCCGGATAGCCGCGAGGGCCCGTTCCCATTAGCGTCGACCCCCCATGGGCAAGGTCGTCGCCGTCGATGCGGGCACGACCGGCGTGCGCGCCCTGGTGGTCGACGAAGGAGCCCAGGTGGCCGACGTCGCCTACCGGGAGCTGACCCAGCACTTCCCCCGGCCCGGCTGGGTCGAGCACGACGCGGCCGAGATCTGGGACGCCGTGTGCGCCACCCTGGCCGAGGTCGGGGCCCGCCTGGCCGGCGCCGGCGACACCGTGGCCGCCATCGGCATCACCAACCAGCGCGAGACGCTGGTCGCCTTCGACCGCTCCACCGGCCGCCCCCTGCACCGCGCCATCGTCTGGCAGGACCGCCGTACCGCACCCCTGTGCCGCCGGCTCGTCGACGCCGGCCACCTCCCCTTCGTCCGGGCCACCACCGGCCTGGTGCTCGATCCGTACTTCAGCGCCACCAAGGCGGCCTGGCTGCTGGAGCACGGCGACCTTCCCCTCCCCGCCGACCATCCCGACCTCTCCTTCTGCACGGTCGACACGTGGGTGCTGTGGAACCTGACCGGCGGCACCGCGGGTGGCACCTTCGCCACCGACGCCTCCAACGCCAGCAGAACCCTCCTCTTCGACACCGCGGCGCGGGCCTGGTCCCCCGAGCTGTGCGACCTCTTCGGCGTGCCCATGCACACCCTCCCCGAGGTGCGCCCCTCGGCGGGGCGCTTCGGCGCCGCCGCGCTCGACGACCTCGGGCCCGCCGCCGGCGTGCTGCACGGCGTCCCCGTCTCGGGCGTGCTGGGCGACCAGCAGGCCGCCCTCTTCGGCCAGTGCTGCTTCGCGCCCGGCATGGTCAAGGTGACCTACGGCACCGGCAGCTTCGTGCTGGCCAACGCCGGCCCCGAGCGCCCGCCGGCGCCCGAGGGGCTCACCGTCAGCTGCGCCTGGGACCTCGGCGCGCACGCGCCCGACCCGGTGGCCTACGCGCTCGAAGGCTCCGCCTTCGTCTCGGGCGCCGCCATCCAGTGGCTGCGCGACGGGCTCGGCATCATCGAGGACGCGGCCGAAATGGGCCCGCTCGCCGCCTCGGTGCCCGACAGCGGCGGCGTCACCTTCGTCCCCGCGCTGACCGGCCTCGGCAGCCCGCAATGGGACCCCGGCGCGCGCGGCATCGTCACCGGCATCACCCGCGGCGCCGGCCGCGCCCAGCTGGCTCGGGCCTGCGTGGAAGCCATGGCCTTCCAGGTGCGCGACATGACCGATGCCATGGCCGCCGCCTCTCCCCACCCACTCTCCGCGCTGCGGGCGGACGGGGGCGCCGCCGCCATGGACCTCCTCCTCGAGCTGCAGGCCGAGCAGAGCCGCATGCGCGTGGCGCGCCCGCGCTCGACCGAGTCCACCGCGCTCGGCGCCGCCACCGTGGCCGGCCTCGCCGAGGGGGTCTGGTCCTCGCTCCACGAGCTGGCCGCCCTGTGGCAGGCCGACGCCGTCTTCGATCCCCAGCTGCCCGTCGAGCTGACCGACGCCGTCCACGCCGTCTGGTTGCGGGCCGTCGAGAAGTCCATGGGCTGGGCTTCCCCGGAAATCTCGCCCTGAGGGCAATAAAGCAAGGATATCCTTGTTATATTGACCGAGGAGCGGGACTCCGCTCGGAAGGGTGGGCAACCATGAGCGTGGCGATCGTGACAGGGGCATCTCGAGGGCTCGGGGAGGCGCTGGCCACCGGGCTCGTCCGGACAGGTTGGTCGGTGGTGGTCGACGGACGCGAGGGCGGCGCCCTCGAGGCGGCGGCCGGGCGCATCGGGGCGCAGGCGACCGGGGGCGCCCGCGTCATCGCGGTGGCCGGCGACGTGATCGACGAGGACCACCGTCACGATCTCGTGGCGGCGGCCTTCGAGCTGGGCGGGCTCGACCTGCTCGTGAACAACGCGGGCACCCTCGGTGCCGCACCGCTGCCCCCGCTGCCGGAGTACCCCCTACGTGAGTTGCGTGTCGCCTTCGAGGTCAACGTGATCGCCCCGCTCGGCCTCATCCAGGACGCACTGCCGCTGCTCCTCGACGCGCCCCACCCGCGTCTCGTCAACATCACGTCCGACGCCGCCGTCGAGCCCTACGAGGGCTGGGGCGGGTACGGGTCGGGCAAGGCGGCGCTGGAGCAACTGAGCGCGGTGCTGGCGGCCGAGCTGCCGCCGCTGACCGTGTGGTGGGTCGACCCGGGCGACCTGCGCACCGCCATGCACCAGGCCGCGTTCCCCGGCGAGGACATCTCGGACCGACCGGAGCCGACCAGCGTGGTGCCGGCCTTCTTGGAGCTGATCGACAGCGAACGCCCGAGCGGGCGCTACCGCGCCGCCGAGCTGGCGACGACCGGGGCGCCGGCATGACCGCGCTGACGACAGACCCGCTGGCTGCCCGCCGACCCGGGCTGCACCCGCTCTCGTTCACGCTGCCCGCCGAGCTCGAGGCGCCGTCGCCGCCGGAGAGCCGCGGCATGACCCGCGACGCCGTCCGCATGATGGTGGCCACCAAGAACGACGGGTCCATTGTGCACTCCCACTTCTCCGAGCTGCCGCGCTTCCTGGCCGAGGGCGACCTGATCGTCATCAACACGTCGGGCACGCTGGCCGCCGAGCTTGACGGGACGGCCCCCGACGGCTCGGCCGTGGAGGTGCACCTCTCGACCCGCCTGCCGGCCGGCCTGTGGACGGTCGAGGTCCGCCGCGACGGCCAGGCCTATCTGGGCGCGTCGGCCGGCGATGCCATTCGCCTGCCCGGCGGCGGCCGCGTCGACCTCCTGGCGGCCTACTCCCCCGGCCCCGGCGGCGTCGGCGTGCGCCTGTGGGTCAGCCTGGTCGAGACGCCCGAGCGCCTGCACAGCTTCCTGGCCCGCTACGGGCGGCCCATCCGCTACGGCTACGTCCGGGGCAGCTACCCCATTGCGGCCTACCAGAACGTCTACGCCACCGAGCCCGGCTCGGCCGAGATGCCGAGCGCCGGCCGCCCCTTCACTCCCGAGCTGCTCACGCGCCTGGTGGCCAAGGGCGTGGGCGTGGCGCCGCTCCTGCTGCACACCGGCGTGGCTTCGCTGGAGGCCAACGAGCCTCCGTACGCCGAGTACTTCCGTGTGTCCTCGTCGACGTCGCACCGGATCAACGACGCCCGCCGCACCGGTGGGCGTGTCGTCGCCGTCGGCACCACCGTGGTCCGTGCGCTCGAGTCCGTCGTCGACGAACATGGTCACGTGCATCCGAACGAAGGCTGGACCGAGACCGTGGTGTCCCCCGAACGACCGGTGCGCTCCATCGACGGGTTCCTCACCGGGTGGCACGAGCCCGAGGCCTCGCACCTGGCCATGCTCGAAGCCATCGCCGGACGGCCACTCCTCGAGGCCTCCTACGCCGCCGCGCTCGAAGAGGGTTACCAGTGGCACGAGTTCGGCGACGTGCACCTGATCCTGCCATGACACCGGACACGGCCGCCGTCACCGAGGACGCCGAGCCCTCCGGGCCGGATGCGCCCGAGTCGCCGCTGCAGCAGCTGCCGACCACCCGGCGGGCCATCCTGAACCTGCTCAAGCGCCAGGGGCCGCTGGACGCGTCGGCCGTGGCCACCGCGCTGTCCCTCACGCCCGCCGCCATCCGCCTCCAACTGGCCCACCTGGAGGAGGACGGCCTGCTGGCCCACCACGACGCCGTGCCCGAGGGCGCGGGTCGGGGTCGGCCGCGCCACGTCTACGGGCTGACCTCGGCCGCCGAAGCCCTCTACCCCAAGCGCTACGGCGACCTCACCACGGAGCTGCTCGGCTATCTCGGCGGTCCCGGGGCGTCACAGGTGGACGAGCTCTTCGAGCAGCGCCGTCGGCGCCGAGTGGCCGGCGCGCTCCCCCGTACGGCCGACCGGCCCTTCGACGAGCAGGTGGCGGCGCTCACGGCCATCCTCGACGAAGACGGGTACCTGGCCGAGGCCGAGCGCCTCGAAGACGGCAGCTGGCGCATCACGGAGCACAACTGCGCCATCTTGACCGTCGCCCACGGCTTCTCGCAGGCCTGCACCAGCGAGCTCGCCTTCATCCGCGACGCGTTGCCGGGGGCCACGGTGCGACGGGTCGCCCACCTCATGGACGGCGCGCATGTGTGCGCCTACGTCGTCAGCCCGCCGGAGTCGTCGAATCCGCCGCTTTGATCTCCAGGACGGTCACACCGTCCACCTCGTGGATCTCCGTCTGCAGCAGTTCGATCAAGTGGTGCCCGCCGATCTCTATGACGAACTCGTCGACCGCACGACCGTCCTCGCGCTCGAGGATGTTGATGGCGACGATGTCACCGCCGACGGCACCGATCCGGCTGGCCACCAGGCCGAGGGCACCCGGTCGGTCGGGCAACGCGATCCGGACGACGTAGCCAGCCATGTCCTAAACGTTACGCGGCCAATGTGAACTGCCTGTTTCGAACTGCTTGCAGATCGCAAGCAGCGCGCATTTTCTCAGGCAGCGGCCGCGGTCGCACGTGAGGGGACGTACTCGTCGATGTACTCGCGCTCGGACAGCCGGGCGATCTCGCGCATGAGGCGGTCGGTGAAGTCCCGGCACTGTGTGTGGTCGTGGTGCTCCAGCGGGTGCTCGGGGTCCTCCGGCGGGTCCATCTGCATCGGAGCCCCGAAGCGGATGGTGACCGTCTTGAACGGGCGCATCATCTTGGCGTTGACCGGTTGCACGTCGACGGTGCCCATGATGCCGACCGGAATGATGGGCACGCCACACTCGCGGGACAGACGGGTCACGCCGGTACGGCCCTTGTGGACGAACTGATCAACCGAGCGGGTGCCCTCGGGGTAGAGCCCGAGCAGGTGCCCCTTGCTCAACACGTCGTTGCGCGCCGTCTCGAGCGCCCGCTCGGACGCGCTGCCGCCGGTGCGCCGGATGGGGATCTGCCCGGCGGCCCGGAAGAACCAGGCCGTCTTCCACGAGTCGAAGTACTCCGCCTTGGCCAGGTACGTCACCTTGCGCGTCACCACGAGCGGCAGGAAGAAGGAGTCGCAGAACGACTGGTGGTTGGCCGCCAGGACGGCCGGGCCGTGCTTGGGGATGTGCTCCCGACCCTCGACCTTCACCCGCCAGAAGACGAAGAAGACCGGGGTCAGCACCGCCTTGAGCACCCAGTACATCACGGGCACACGGTACCTCCGGCGCCTGCCCGCCGCACCAGGGCCCGCTGTGCTCAACTGCGGGTCCGGGTCATTCGGACGAGGAGGTACACCGTGGCCAGCGAACTGAAGGCGGAGCCGTTCCTGTCAGGCCTCTACTTCGGTGAGTGCCCGCGCTGGCACGAAGGCCGGCTGTGGTACTCGGACTTCTTCGACCATGCCATCTGCTCGGTGGCACCCGACGGCGAGCGCCGGGTCGAGGTGGACTACGACGGCGAGCCGGCAGGCCTGGGCTGGCTGCCCGACGGGCGCCTGTTGTTCAGCTCGCGGCTCGACCGCGTCGTCATGCGCCGCGAGCCCGACGGCTCCCTCGTCCAGCACGGCGATCTCAGACCGTGGGCCACCTGGAACGCCAACGACATGGTGGTGGCCTCCAACGGCCAGGCCTATGCGGGGAATTTCGGCTTCGACCTCGACGGCCTCTACGACGGCACCACGGATGCCAGCGCCATCGCCTCCACGTCCCTCATCCGGGTCGACCCCGACGGCACGAGCAGCGAGGCCGCGTCCGATATCGCCTTCCCCAACGGCGCCGTCATCACCGACGATGGTCGGACGCTCATCATCGCCGAGAGTTTCGGCGGCAAGCTCACGGCGTTCGACCGGGCCGAGGACGGCTCGCTCTCCAACCGCCGTGACTTCGCCGTCCTGCCGGGCATCGCCCCCGACGGCATCTGCCTGTGCGCCGACGGCTCGGTCTGGGTGGCCAACGCCATGGGTGCCGAGTGCGTCCGGGTGGCCGAGGGTGGCGCCGTCCTCGAGCGCGTGGTGACGTCGATGAATTGCTACGCCTGCATGCTGGGCGACGACGACCGCTTGACCCTCTACATGATCACCGCCGTCGACAGCGCCGCCAGCAAGGCACGGGTGGCGCGCCATGGCGCCATCGAGAAGGTACGGACCGCGGTCCCCGGCGCCGGGCTTCCGTGATGCCCGGTGGGCGCCGCCCACGGGTCGGCGTCGGCGGCGGG
>DATNLP010000127.1:0-10620 GCA_035602795.1 Acidimicrobiales bacterium
GGGCCACGGCGTCGGTCAACTGGCGCACGGCCTCACGACCGTCCTGACGGTACAGCTCCCCCCATGGCGAGACGTCGGACGGCTCGCCGATACGGACCAACGCGCGGGAGCGGAAGGTGGCCTTGTCGTCGTACAGCAAACCGACCGCGGCGATCGCGACGTCGGGGACGTCACTTCCGATGGCCGCCTCCAGCGCGATGCGCGCCGCGCCGGTCCGCAGGGGCTGCAGCGCCGACTCGTCGTGGCTTATGCCCTCGGGGAAGATGGCCACGACGCCCTGGCGGGCCAAGAGGCGGTCCGAGGTGGCGAAGGCCGAGGCGTTCCTCTCGGTCGGGCCGCCGTCCGCCGCCCGGTACACCGGAATGACGCCGGCCAACTTCAAGAAAGGCCACAGCGGGGGGATCTTGAAGAGCGTCGACTTGCCCAGGAACCGTGGGTAGCGGCGCAGTGTCGCCATGAGCAAGAGACCGTCGACCAGGCCGTTCGTATGGTTGGCCACCACCAGGACGGGTCCGTGCTCGGGCAGTCGCTCGCCGTGTTCGGTCTCGACGCGCCGGAAGAAGATCCGCACGAGGACGAGGGCCAACCCGCGCATGGTGTCGTCGGCCAGTCGGCGCAGCGACCGGGAGAAGGAAGGGCGGACGGTCATCGGAGAGGCCGGCACGGCCGATACCCCCGGTGCGTGTGGCGTGGTGCCCGGGTCAGGTCCGGGCCGGCCGCGTGCCGATGATGGACGCTCGCTCCATGGTCCGGAAGTGCGGCCAGTAGTCGCTCGACGCGTAGTGCTGCACCGCCCGGTTGTCCCAGAAAGCCACGGCGTCCCTCGACCACACGAACCGGCACTGGTGCTCGGGCGAGTCGGCCATCCGGCACAAGCGGTCGAGCAGCTCCAGGCTGGCGTCGGGCTCCATTCCCTCAATGTGACTGGTGAACGGCCGGTTCACGTAGAGGTGCAGCTTGCCGGTCGCCGGGTGAGTGCACACCACCGGGTGGCGCACCGGTGGGTACTGCTCCTGCGCCTTACGCCGGTCCTCCTTGGTCATGCCGTGCCCGAAGGTCTGGGTGAAGTCGTGCACCGCCAGCAGCCGGTCGATCTCCTGCCTCGTCGAGTCGTCCAGCCCGTCGTAGGCGGCGTACATGTCCGAGAACAGCGTGTCGCCGCCGATGCCGGGTACCGACAGCGCGTGGAGCACCGCCCCCATCGACGGGCACTCCCGCCACGTCACGTCGTGGTGCCACGCGTTCTCGTAGCCGGTGACCTCTGCCGTCTTCTCGAAGCGGACCAGCTCGGGCTCTCCCGTGTTGGACGGCAGGAACGGGTGGACCTCGAGGTCGCCGAAACGGCGCGCGAAGCGCACGTGCTGCGCCGGGGTCAGCCGCTGGTCGCGGAAGAAGATGACCTTGTAGTCGTGGAGCGCCTGTCGGATCTCGGCGATCACCTCGTCGGACAGGTCGGCCCCGAGGTCCAGACCCGAGAGCTCGGCGCCCACGGTCGAACCTAGCTGCTTGACCTCGAAGTGCCGCCAGCGCAGCGAGGCGAGCCGGTCACGCTCCCCGGCCAGGTGGCTGAAGGGGCCGACATTGACGACGTAGCCCGGCAGACGGAAGTGACCCGGCTTTGTCTCCGGTACGGCGGTGGACATGGCGCTACTGTAGTCAAGTGACTACAACTCGTCCATCGGGGCGGTCCGACGTCATGACGGCCGTCCTCGACGCTGCCTCGGAGCTCTTTGCCGAGCAGGGCCCTGCCGCCACCTCCATCCGGGAGGTGGCCACGCGCTCAAAGGTCAACCACGGCCTGCTGTACCGCTACTTCGGCACCAAGGAGGAGCTGGTGGCCGCCGTCCTCGATCACGTCAGCGATCAGTTCAACCAGGCCGTCACCGCTTCCTCGCCCGACACCGTCGAGCTGGCCGAGCGCCAGTGGCGCGTGCTGGCCCGCGCCATCCTCGACGGGTACCCGGTCGGCAAGCTGCAACACCGCTTTCCGTTGGTGGCCCAGCTGGTGGCCGAGGCCCGGGGCCACGCCGACGACGAGACCGCGGCCCGGCTGGCGGCGGGCCATGTCGTGGCCCTCGAGCTTGGCTGGCGTCTCTTCGAACCCTTCATCCGCTCGGCCGCCGGGCTCGAGCACCTCGAGGGCGACGAGCTCTGGCGCGCCACCAGCGCGCTGAGCCGCCACGTCCTGGCGACGCCCGTGGCGGACGTGTCCGCCTGAGCTATTCGGCCGCGATGGCCGCCAGCACGTCCAGCCGGGCCGCCCGGCGGGCCGGCCAGCCGGCCGCCACGAGGCCGAGCAACGCGGCCAGGATCAGGAAGATCACCAGGCTCGACCCCGGCACGACGGTGTCGGTGATCCCCTGCGAATGCAGCGAGGAGACGAGGGCGATGCCCAGCGCCGTCCCGACGACGATGCCGATGACGGCCCCGAAGACGGCCAGGATCACCGACTCGGATCGGATCATGGCCCTGATCTGACGTCGCTTCATGCCGACGGCGCGCAGCAACCCGATCTCGTGGGTGCGCTCGAACACCGACAGCATCAGCGTGTTGACGATCCCGATCAGCGCGATGAGCACCGCCAGCGCCAGGAGCGCGTAGACCAGGCCGAGCAGCTGGTTGACCTGGGACGCCTCCGCCTCCTCGAACTGCGCCCTGCTCTGCACCTGCACGTTGGGGTAAGGCGCCAGCGCCCGGTTGACCGCCTGCTCCACGCTCGGACTGCCATCAGTCGTGAGCAGGACGGCACCGGGTTGTGGGTTCTGGACGTGCGACACGTAGAAGGCGTCGCTGATCAGGTAGCTCCCGATGAGGGAGTTGGTCTGGAAGATGCCGCCCACGCGCATGGTGGAGTTCCCGGTCAGCGCGAACTTCACCGGCACCCGGTCGCCCACCGTGAGGTGGTTGGAGTTGGCCGTCGTGGTGTCGATGAGCAGATCCCCCGCCGCCAGTGAGCCCGCGCTTCCGGACGCCATGTTCAAAATGAGCGTCTTGGAGAGGTGATACGTCGAGACCGCCTTCAGGTTCTCGATCGACTGCTTGAACTCGAACTGGCCGGCGTAGACCACCGTGGACGCCGTCACCCCGGGGACGCTGGACACCGCCTTGGGCACTGTGGTGCTGAAGGCCCCCGGTCCGTTGTTGTTCGAGTTCGACACGATCAGGTCGGCCGCGATGGCGTTGTCGATGCTGCTCGTGGTCGAGCGCGACACCGACGCCCCGAACACCGCGATCACCGACACCAGCGCCAGCCCGACCATCAGCGCCGAGGCGGTCTGAGCCGTCCGCCGCGGGCTGCGCATGGAGTTCTCCCGGCCCAGCTTCCCCGACGTGCCGAGGAGCCGCGCCAAAGGCCGGCCGATGACGCTCGACATCGGACGCGCCACCGCCGGGGCCAAACGGGCCACGCCCACGAAGATCAGCAGGGCGCCCAACCCGACCAGCTGGATCGCCGGCTCGGTCAGCCCGACCGTCAACGACAGGACGCCGAGCAGCGTGATCACGGCGCCCCAGGTGAAGCGCCGCCGCATGGAGATGTCGTACTCCACCTGCTGCTCCGAGACCGCCGCCACCGGCGCGATCCGTACGGCCCGCCGGGCCGGGCTGATGGCCGAGACGACCGTTACGCCCACACCCACGACGAGGCACACGATGACCGTGCGCGCCTCGAACACGATGGGACCGGACGGCAGCGTGATCCCGAAGCCCTTCAGAAGTGCTTCAAGCCCGATGGCGGCGAGCACGCCTAACCCGAGTCCGATGAGCGAGGACACCAGCCCGACGATCGCCGCCTCTCCGAGCACCGACCGGAACACCTGCCGCCGGCTGGCCCCCACGATGCGCAAGAGGGCCAGCTCCTTGGTGCGTTGCCCCACGATGATGGAGAACGTGTTGAGTATGGTGAAGGCGCCCACGAAGAGCGCGATGAAACCGAAGACGAGAAGCGCCGTGCTGAAGAAACCCAGGGCCTGGCTGATGGCGCTCGTCTCTTCGTTGACCACCGTCTGACCGGTCACCACCTCCACCCCGCGCGGGAGCGACTGGGCGATGTCGCGCTGCACCGTCGCCTTGTTGGCCCCTTGCGACGCGACCACGTCGATGAAATCGAACTGCCCGACCTCGCCCATCAGCCGTTGCGCGGTCGGGATGTCGAAGGCGGCCAGGGTGGCCCCGGCCAGGTTGTCGGCCGTGCCGAAGCGGGCCAGGCCGGTGATGGTGAAGGTCTGGGTCGGCCCGGACAACAGGATGCGCACCTGGTCGCCCACCTTGAAGTCGTACTTCTGCGCCGTGCCGAGGTCCATCACGACGTCATGGGGCGTGGTGGGTGCCGTGCCGTTGACGATGCGGAGCTCCGAGATCTGCGCGTTGGGGTCGAAGGAGAGGCCGAGCGTGGGCGCGCCCCCGGTGCTGATGGCCTTGCCGTCGTGCCCGATGAACTGGGCGTAGCCCTCCACCGAGCCCTGAGCCGCCGCCACCCCCGGCACGGCGCGCACGGTCGGCAGGATCGATTCGGGGATCGGGTTCCGGGTGGCGTTGCCGCCGCTGCCGAACTCGGCCACCCCGCGGACCTGGAAGTCGATCTTCTGGTAGATGTTCCCGAAGAGCGTCTGGAACGTGTTGTTGAGCGTGTCCGTCAGGACGAAGGTGCCGGCAATGAACATCACGCCGAGGACGATGGCGAGCGCGGTCAGCCCCAATCGGAGCTTGTGCGCCAGCAGCCCCTTGATCGTCACCCGCCACATGTCAGGACCCCAGCGTCCGCACCCGCTCCAGCACCGAGTCCGCCGTGGGCTGTTCCAGCTCGTCCACCACGTTGCCGTCGGCCAGGAAGACGACCCGATCCGCATAAGAGGCGCCGCGGGGGTCGTGCGTGACCATGACGATCGACTGCCCAAGCTCGGTGACCGACTGCTTCAGGAAGCTCAGCATCTCCGTCGTCGAGATGGAGTCCAGGTTGCCCGTCGGCTCGTCGGCGAACACCAGGTCGGGCCGGTTGATCAGCGCCCGGGCGCAGGCACAACGCTGCTGCTGGCCGCCCGACATCTCGCTCGGGCGGTGGTGCAGCCGGTCGCCGATGCCCAGCTGCTTGACCAGATAGTCGAACCAATCCTGGTCCACCTTCCGCCCGGCCAGGTCGGCTGGCAGCGTGATGTTCTCGCCTGCGGTCAACGTGGGTACCAGGTTGAACGACTGGAAGACGAACCCGATGCGGTCGCGTCGCATCTGGGTCAGGGCGGCATCGTCGAGGTGGCCGATGTCGAGGTCGCCCACGAAGGTCTGGCCCGACGTCGGGCGGTCGAGGCCGGCCATGCAGTGCATCAGGGTCGACTTGCCCGAACCCGAGGGCCCCATCACGGCGGTGAATCGCCCGCGCTCGAAGGTCACGTTCACGCCGTCCAGCGCGTTGACCGTGGCCTGGCCCATCCCGTAGGTCTTGCGCAGGTCGATGGCATGGGCGGCCGGGGTGGCCTCGCGCTGGTTCGTGATCTCCTGGTCGGTGAGCGCCAAAGGGCCTCGATTCGTGGTTCGGAGGAAGAGTCGCGCCTCGTCTTCCACTCTTTCAACCCGCTGCAACCGGCACAAGCCACGGGGGTTTACGCGCATTGGAAGCCGACGGCTTGCCGGGCGGCGTACACCGGGGATGGCTACCCTGAGCGCCGACGCAGTGGGCCACCCGGGGGGCACGTTCGCATGAGAAGGGCTTGAGCCGCTGAGGCCGCACGTCCGGTACCAGCCACGCAGCGAGATGGTTGCGGGCGTGGTGTCCGTCGCGGCCGTCGTGGCCGCGCAGCTCATCCTCTTCCCGATGCCACTCGGCGTCTGGGTCCAGGGCGCCATTCTCGGGCTCCTGGGCTCGCTGATGGCCGTCGGGCTCGGCCTCACCTACCGGCTCAACAAGGTGGTGAACTTCTCGCAGGGTGACCTGGGCACCGCACCGGCGGTACTCGCCGTCGGGCTCATCGCGTTCACCGGCGTCAACTACTTCGTGGGCCTGGCCACCGGGCTGGTGGCCTCCGTCGTGCTCACCGCCACCCTCGAGATCCTCGTGGTCCGGCGCTTCCGCCGCTCGCCGCGGCTCATCCTCACGGTAGCCACCATCGGCCTGTCACAGCTCCTCGTCGTCGTCAGTCTGCTGATCCCGCGCATTTGGGGCCAGACGCCGATCTCGAGCGCGGTGGTGACGTTCCCCTGGCATGTCGCCTGGCATCTCAACCCCGTCGTGTTCAACGCCAACCACCTGATCGCGGTGATCGTCTCGGTCGGTTGCCTGGCCGCCGTCTCGCTCTGGTTCACCCGCAGCGACGTGGGTATCGCCGTACAGGCGGCCGGGGACCGTCGTGACCGGGCATCGATGCTGGGCATCCCCGTCGGTCGGCTGCAGTCGGTCACCTGGGTCGTGGCCGGTGTCCTCTCTTTCGTCAGCATCTTCTTCCAGGCCGCCATCGTCGGCCTGCCCCTCGACCCGACCTACGGACTGACCGCGCTCGTGACGGCCCTGGCCGCCCTGGCGCTCGGCAACTTCACCGAGCTCCCCGTCATCGCCGCCTCCGCCGTGGCCCTGGGCATCTTGGAGCAGGGGGTGGCCTGGGACGACCCCAGCAACCCATCCCTCGGGCTCGCCGTGTTGGCGGGCGTCGTGTTCGCCGCCATCGTCGTGCGCCAGCTGCTGGCCCGTCGCACCGACCGCGAGACCGAGACCTCGCTCGCTCTGGCCGGCAGCGTGCGAGAAATGACACCGGCCGCCAAGTCCATGCCCGAGGTCCGCGTCGGCACCCCCGTCGTCGCGGTCATCGCATTGACGGCCGCGTGCACCGTGCCGCTCTGGTTCGGCGCCGGTGAGCTCATCCGGGGCTCGGCGCTGGTGGCGCTCGCCATCGTCGGTTGCTCCGTGGTGGTGCTGACCGGATGGTCGGGCCAGGTCAGCCTGGGCCAGATGTCCTTCGCCGCCGTCGGCGCCACCGTCAGCGCGGTGGCCCTGCTCGACTGGCACTGGGATCTCAGCCTGGCCCTGCTGCTGGCGGGTGTGGCGGCGGCCGTCGTGGCCGTCGCCGTCGGCGTCCCCACCTTGCGGCTCGACGGCATGTTCGCCGCCGTCACCACCCTGGCCTTCGCCCTGGCCGCGTCGGGCTACCTGCTCGTCCCCCAGGAGTTCTCCTGGATCCCCCAGGGCCAGGTCGGCGTCCCCTACCTCTTCGGGCTGGCCCTCACCTCGCAGACGGCCACGTTCGAGCTCTGTCTGGGCGTCCTCATCCTCGTGCTGATCGCCATGCACGGCCTGCGCCACAGCCGCACGGGCCGGGTCCTGCGATCGCTGCCCTCCAACCCGCAGGCCGCGTCGGGCTACGGGGTCCGCGTAGTCCAGGCCAAGCTGACCAGCTACGCCATTTCCGGTTTCATCGCCGGCCTGGCCGGCTGCCTCTTCGTCCTGGTCAACCAGTCGTACCAGCCGACCTCCTTCTTGGTGCCCGTCAGCCTCGTCGTGTTCACCTCGACCGCCGTCGGCGGGCTCGGCTCCGCCCTGGGCGCCGTGCTCGGTGCCGCCATCGTCGAAGGCAGCGCCGTCTATCTGCCACCGAGCTGGCAATTGTTCCCCTCCGCCCTCGGCGTGCTCGTCGTCCTCATCGCGTTTCCCCGTGGACTGGCCGGGCTCGTCTACGACCTGCGCGACCACGGTGTCGCTGCCCTGGCCCGCCGCCGCGGCGGCGAGGCACCATTCCCTCCCGCCATGCCGGGCAACCTCGAGCCGGTGACGGCGCCGTGAGCGGACGCCTAGCGAGGTTCGGAGCCGGGGTCTCGTTGTTCCCCCTCCTCGTCCTCTTCTCCATCGAGCTGCTCGACCAGGCCACGCAGAGCGCGTTCAACGTCCTGACCCCGAACATCCGCGACGCGTTCCATCTGACGAACGCCGGGATCCTGCTCATCGTCGCCATCGCCGGCGCGGCCGCGTTGCTCTTCACCCTGCCCGTCGCCGTCCTGGCCGACCGGATGCAGCGGGTGCCCATCGCACTCGTCGGGGCCCTGGTCGGCGCCGCCTTCTCCATCGCGCTGGGTCTGGCCAACGGTGTCGTGGTGGCCGCCGTCACGCTGGCCGGGATTTCCATGGGGCAAGCCGTCATCTTCCCCACGCACAACTCATTGCTGGCCGACTACTACCCGGTCGAGGCGCGACCGCGCATCTACTCGACCCACCGCTCCGGCATCAGCCTGGGCGCCATCGTCGGCGTCCTCGTCGGGGCCGGGTTGGCCGCCATCTGGTCCTGGAGGGCACCCTTCTTCGTCTTCGCCGTCCCCATCGTCATCGTGGTGATCGTCGGCCTCCGGCTGCGCGAACCACCACGCGGCCGGCACGAGCAGGTCCAACTGGGCGAGCAGATGCTCGCGTCCGAGCGTGGTGAGCCCGCGCCGCTGGCCGACGTCCCGGCCACGGTCGAAATACCCGTCGAGCCGCCACCGTCGCTCGGCGAGGCGTGGCGCACCGTCTGGAAGATCGGCGTCCTCCGGCGCATCTTCTACGCGCTGCCCTTCCTGGCCGCCTCCATCGCCGGCTTCACGTCGCTGGCCTCGCTCCAGTACCAGGAGACGTTCCACCTCGACGCCGTGCACCGCGCCTACCTGATCGCCCCCATCCAGGTCTTCGACCTCCTGGGCTTGGCCATCGGGGCCGTCGTCGCCACCCGGCTGGCCAATCGCGACATCGGGCTGGTGTTCAAGATGCTCGGCGTGGCGTCACTGGTGGCCGCCGGGTTCGCCGTCGTGTTCGCACTGGCGCCCAACGTCCCCGTCGCGTTCATCGGCAACGCCGGCATCGACTTCTCACTCGCCATCGTGGGCCCCGGCGTCCTGGCCTCCCTTTCGCTGGCCATCCCGGCCCGGGTGCGCTCGGTGGGCTTCTCCATCGGCGCGCTCTTCGTGCTCCCCGGCTTCTTGGTGCTGCCCATCATCGGCGCCATCGGCGACGCCGTGGGCTTCCGCTACGGCCTTCTCATCCTGGTGCCCATCTTCGCGGTGGGCGGGCTCATTGTGGCCACGTCGGGCAGCCTGATCGCCAAGGACGTCGAGAACGTGTGGACCTCCATGCGCACCCGGGCCCAGATGCTGGTCGACCGGCGCGACGGCAAGCTCCCGCTGCTCGCCGTGCGCGCCCTCGAAGTCGGGTACGACGGCGTGACCGTGCTGTCCGGCATCGACATTTCCGTCGCCGGGGGCGAGATCGTGGCACTCCTCGGCACGAATGGCGCCGGCAAGTCGACCCTCCTGCGGGCCGTCGGAGGTGTGGTCGAGGCCGACCACGGTGCCATCGTCTTCGACGGACGCGACATCACCCACCTGCCCCCCGACGAGATCGCCCGCCTGGGCGTCGCCCAGGTCCCGGGCGGCGCCGGCATCTTCCCCAACCTGCGCGTCGAGGACAACCTGCGTGCGGCGGCCTGGCAGGGCCGCCGGCGCGGCGAGAACGACGCCGACATGATCGAGGAGGCCATCGCAGCGTTTCCCACCCTGGCCGACCGTCGGACGGAGCGGGCCGGCAACCTCTCGGGCGGACAGCAGCAGATGCTGGCCCTGGCCATGGCCACCATCACCCGCCCCAAGCTGTTCCTGATCGACGAGCTCTCGCTCGGCCTCAGCCCGGTCGTGGTCGAGCAGCTGCTTGGCGCGGTCGAGACGATGCGCCAGGCCGGAACGGCCATTCTGCTGGTCGAGCAGTCCATGAACGTCGCCGTCGCGGTGGCCGACCGCGTCTACGTCATGGAGACAGGCGTCATTCGCTTCTCGGGCACGTCGGAGGAGCTGGCGGCCCACCCCGAGGTCCTCTGGTCCATCTACCTGCAGAAGGCCTCCCGGTCCATCGCGGCCTCGACCGCCCGCGCCCTCCACGAGGCCGACGGCCGGCCGCCCGACCTCGAGGTGCGTGGCATCTCCGTCAGCTTCGGGGGCAACGCCGCGCTCAGCGACGTGTCACTGAAAGCCGACCATGGCGAGGTGGTCGGGATCATCGGCCCCAACGGGGCCGGCAAAACCACCCTGTTCGACGTCGTCTCCGGCTTCCTGCGCCCCGACGCCGGCCGCGTCGACCTGGCCGGCGTCGACGTGACGGACCGATCGGCCTCGGGTCGGGCTCGCGACGGCCTCGGCCGCTCCTTCCAGGACTCGCGTCTCTTCGCCGGGGTGACCGTCCGCGAGGCCCTGGCCATCTCGCTCGACCGCTTCACCGACGTCGGCGACCCGTTCAACGCCATCCTGCGCCTGCCCGCGCTCGTGCGGACCGAGGCCGCCGTCTCGGCCCGGGTGGACGAGCTCATGGAGATGTTCGGGCTGGAGCGGTTTGCCGACAACCTGATCAGCGAGCTCTCGACCGGCTCCCGCCGCCTGGTCGACCTGGCCGCCGTGGTCGCCCTGCAGCCGACGGTGGTCCTGCTCGACGAGCCGTCATCGGGGGTGGCGCAGCGCGAGGTCGAGGCCATGGTCGAGTTGCTGCGCAACGTGCGCGACCGCCTCGACGCCACGCTGCTGGTGGTCGAGCACGACATCGCCTTCATTGCCGAGCTGGCCGACCGGCTTGTGGCCATGGACCGCGGGGGTGTGCTCACGAGCGGAACCCCACAAGCCGTGCTCGAGACC
>DATNLP010000129.1:0-3118 GCA_035602795.1 Acidimicrobiales bacterium
CGGACGACAGGGATGCGGTGGCGGCGCTCGCTGCGTCGTCGAAGATAGAGGTGGGGGAGCGCGTGATCATCGACGGGCGTGACGTCACCGGCCTCATCCGTTCGCCCGAGGTGGGCCAGGCCGTCTCGGTCGTCGCCGCCAACCCCGAGGTGCGCCGCAGCCTGGTCGGGCGCCAACGGGCCTGGGCGGAGGCCCACGGCGGGGGAGTGGTCGAAGGCCGCGACATCGGCTCCGTCGTCTTCCCACAGGCCGAGCTCAAGGTGTACCTGACGGCGTCGGCCGAGGAGCGGGCGCGGCGCCGCCACGACGAGGCGCCCGAGGGCGTCGCCCGCCGGGATCGCATCGACTCGACCCGTGACGCGTCGCCGCTGCGCGAGGCCGAGGACGCCCACCTGCTCGATACGACCGACCGCAGCGTCGATGATGTGGTGGAGGAGGTGCTGTCGTGGCTGTGAACGGAACGGGCCCGTCGCCCGGGACCGAGGACGGGGCGCCGGGGGCGGGCGCCGCGCCGGGCCGCCATCAGGTCTTCGAGATCGACCCGCAACGGACCGCGCTCTACCGCGTCGAGCGCGCCATCGTCGAGTCCGTTCTCGGCGCCTGGTTCCGTCCCAAGGTCGTGGGCAAGGAGCACATCCCGGCCACCGGGCCGGCCATCCTGGCCCCGGTGCACCGATCCTTTGCCGACTTCGGCTTCGCCGCCTTTTGCACCGAACGCAAGCTCTTCTTCATGACCAAGGACGAGATGTGGAAGCACAAGTGGCTGGGCCGGCTGCTGCTGTCGGTGGGCGCCTTCCCCGTCCACCGGGAGTCGGCCGATCGGGAGGCCCTGCAGCGGGCCGAGGAGGTGCTGCGGCGGGGCGCGGCACTGGTGCTCTTCCCGGAGGGCACCCGGCGCGAAGGCCCCGTGATCGAGGACCTCATGGAGGGGGCGGCCTTCCTGGCCGCCCGCACCGGCGCGCCGATCGTCCCCATCGGCATCGGCGGGTCCGACCTGGCCATGCCCAAGGGCAGCACCATCCCCAAGCCGTACACCATCCACGTCCTCATCGGCCCCGCCCTGCCGCCGCCGGCCCGGACCGGGGGCGGACGGGTGTCCCGTTCGGCCGTGCACGCCACCACCGAGGACCTCGTCGGCCGGCTCCAGGCCGTCTACGACCAGGCGCGCGCGGCCACCGGGCGCTACTGACGGCCCGGCGGCAGAGACCGGCTACTCGGCGGCTCCGCCCCTACCCGGCTCGGTCAGCAACGACCGGTAGCGGGCGGAGCGGGAGAGCAACATGTCGGCCGCCCGCTGATCGAACTCGGCCGCCCGCTGCAGGGCCGCCCGCAGGTCCTCCTCGTCGTTCAGCACGTGCACGGAGGACGTCTTTGGAGAGGTGTCCTCGAGGGTGTTCTGGTTGCCACGGTGGAATCGGATGTGCATGGGAGCCTCGCTGTCGTGACGTCGGTTGATGGCTCACTCACCATTTTCCACCGATGCGGCACCGAGGGGGCGTCGGGCCGGTTCGCGAAACTCAGGAGTGTCGCGGCTCCTTGCGCACCTTCCACCACGTCTCCGTGACGACCCGGGCGTAGCGGAATCCGAAAAGCCAGTTCTTGCCCTTCTTGGTCGTGCCCGAGGCCCGGGGCAGCCACAGCGTGGGCCGTTCGGTCACGCGCCACCCCCGCTTCATGGCGATGATGAGGAGCTCGGCCGTCTGGTACTGGGGCTGCACCAGGCGATGCGCCACGTCGTCGAGCATGCTGACTCGGAGGGCCCGGTACCCGTTGGACGTGTCGGTCAGCCGGGTGTGGCCCATGGCGCTCATGAGCCACGAGAACACCCGGACCCCGGTCTTGCGGAAGCGGTCGGTCGTGGTGTCGCGGCCCAGCACCCGGGAGGCCACGACGAAGTCGGCGTCGTCGTCGATCAGCGGCTGCAGCATGGACGGGATCTCCGAGGGATCGTTCTGCCCGTCGGCGTCGAGGGTGATGCAGTACTGCGCGCCCAGCTCGATACACAGCGCGTAGCCCACCCGGAGCGCGTAGCCGTGCCCGAGGTTCTGGGTCAGGACGATGGTGGGCACCCCGGAGTCGTAGGCGACCTGGTCGGTCCGGTCATGACCGCCGTCGACCACCACCAGTGTCGTCACGGCCAGCCCGCACGCCTCGGCCGGCATCTTCTGGAGGACGGCGCCGATGTTGGCCTCCTCCTCGTAGGCGCAGATGAGGCCCACGACCGGGGACAGCTTCAGGTCCGGGTAACGCCGGTCGAACTCCTGGCGCGACTCCGCGATGACGCGACGCGCCAATTCGGGGTCGGTGGAGACGGCGGCGCCCGAGGTGGCGCCGCGACCGCGGCTCAAAGGGACCGGGGCGTTCCGAAGACCTGGCGCACCAGGGACTCGAAATGGGAGAGGGGCTTCGTCGGGTAGTCCGGGTCGAAGCTGGTCTGATCCCACTCGTCGGCGAACTGCGCCGCCAGGTCGTACCAGGGCTCACCCACGTACTTGTCCCGGGCGTTGGGGTCCTGGCCCATGTACTCGTAGTAATGCCTGCCCTGGAAGTCCTGATGCGCGTGGATCATGTGGTACACGTCCTCGCTCACGTACGGCTTGAGGATCTCGGCCGCGATGTGCGGGTGGTTCATGACCGAGACGGCCTTGCCGATGTCGTGGCACAGTGACGCCACGACCACCTCGTCGGACGCCCCGGCCTCCTCGGCGCGGGTGGCCGTCTGCAGCGAATGGACGAGCTGGTCCACCGCGAAGCCGTCGGTGATCTCCTCGAGTGAGGCCAGCATCGAGAGGATGCTGTCGGCCACGCGGGGTTGGTGCTCGATCGTCTCGACCATGATGTGCTGCCACTGCTCGGCCGTCGATTCGTCCATGCGGGTGAACGTCATGCGACCATCATCGCACCTGGTGCCATCAGGAGGCCAGCAGGTCGAGGACGTCCGCCGCCGAGATCGCCCGGTCCTCGGCCGCCGGGTCGGTCCGGCCCGCGGCGGGGCGACCGGCCAGAAAGGCCAGCGTGGCACCGACGGCGCGCAGCAGCTCCCGCAGCTCGGGGGGTGGCGGGAAGTACTCGTCCTCGGTGGTCACGGTCACCTCGGTCACGCCCTCGGCGGGCGCCA